>DAOPYU010000154.1:0-9563 GCA_035353095.1 Candidatus Sumerlaeota bacterium
CACCGTCCGAGCCGCCGTCCCTCCGCCTCTTCTCCCCGACCGGAGAAAAACAGGATAGGTTGACGACTCCGCTCAACCTCGATAAGACGGTTTACTTCACCCCCGAAACGTCCTCGGATGCCCTGCAACCCCTGGCCACCAGCAACCCCAAAGAAAACCGCTTTGAAGCCGTGGCGCTCGGTCGGCGCCCGCCTTCGAGCGTCCAGACCGACCAGCACCTGGCCGAACGGCTCCGCCTTCTGCAGGAGATCGGGCGCGAGATGGTCTGCCAGTTGGACCTGGACCGGCTGCTCGAATACCTGCTCGATAAGATTTTTACCGTCCTGGCGGTGGACAACGGCCTGATCCTGCTGGCCAATCCCGCCGATCCCGAGAAACTCGAGCCCCGCGCCGTGCGCCTGTGCCACAAGTCGGCGGACAAGGGGGAGCGACTGCATGTCAGCCAGACTCTGTTGCGGCGGGTTTTGAAAGAGCGTATCGGGTTTCTCTGTGCCGACACCCAGACGGATGTCATGCTTCAGGCGCAACAGAGCATCGTGGCGTTCGGCATGCGCTCCGTCCTGTGCGTCCCGTTGCTGCTGCAGAACGAAGTTCTCGGGATCATCCACGTGGACAGCGAAACCCAGCGCGCAATCTTTTCCTCGGACGACCTGGATCTTCTGACCGCGCTGGCCAATCAGGCCGCCCTGTGTGTCAGCAACGCCCGTCTGCACGACCGCATCGTGCGCGAGGCGACTTTGCGTGCCAACCTCGAGCGTTTCTTCTCCCCGGCCATTGCCCACAAGATCGCCTGCAACGAAATTGACCTGGAGCCGAGCAGTGTCGAGGCGGTTATCCTGTACAGCGACATCCGCAATTTCACGCGAATCTGCGAAGAGTTCAATCCGGTCGAGGTCTTGCGTTGCCTCAACGACTATTTTTCGGCCATGACCGACCTCGTATTCGAGTTTGGCGGGCATTGCGACAAATTCATCGGCGACGCGCTCGTGGCCGTTTTTGGCAGTCCTCTGCCCGACGCGAACGCCCCCCTCAACGCCGCCCGCTGTGCCGAAAAAATGATCCACCGTCTGCGGGAGATGCACTTCTCGATCGGGGACATGGCCATTGGAATCGGGCTGCACTGCGGCAAGGTCATCCACGGCCAGATCGGTTCCGACGAACGCCTCCTGCAATACACCGTCCTGGGCGACACGGTCAACACCACCGCCCGGTTGAGCGACGTGGCCGGCCCGAACCAGATCGTCCTCTCGCCTCAGATGCTCCTGGCGCTGGGGGAAGCCGTTGAGACCCAGGCCCTGGGCCGCGTGCGTCTCAAGGGCAAACGCCAGCCGATGGAAACCTTTGAACTCGTGCGATGCAAATAGGCGGCCCCGCCGATCACTCCGGCCATTCAAGGTTCGTCTCACGCCCCTTGCACGAAACGTCCCCGTCACTCTGATTGACCACCATCGGGTCGGTCATGGTTTTCCGGAAAGCCAGCAGTTTCTCAACCGCGGCCTTCCGCTTGACCGTGTCCGTCCCCGCCTGCGAAAACGCGAGACTCGCCTCCACGCACAGCTTCGCGTGCTGCAGACCGGTCTTGAGGAAAACCACCCGAGCCGCGGCATCGGAGTTCCCGACTGTTGCCCGTTCGGCTTCTTCCATGATTTTCTCGGCGGGACCAAACGACTCCAGCGGGAAACGCTTGGCGACTTGTTCGGGATAGCGCACATAGAACCAGAGGCCATCCCGAAAAACATCCAGGTGTTCCTGACTGTAGCGTTCCCAGTATTCCCAGTACGCCTTGACCGAATTGGCAGCCGGCCCGAAGGCTGAGTAGTATTCGTTGAGAATGTCGTCCACGGGGGCTTTCGGGTTCACGTGCAACCGACCCAATACATACAGGGACTGGCCCATCGTGGACCACATACCCGTCAGACTGTCGAAATCCGTGCCGATCATCCCGTGCGTCTCGAAGAACTGAAAGTCGTCGGCAAGCTGCCGCGTCCAGTTCACGGGCATGCAGTAGCCATGAAGCAGGTAGTTCGGGCGCATGAACAACGATCCGCCGGCGTTGACCCAACCCATCCACTGGCGATGGACCCACTCGTGCATCTCCGCCGTGCGAGGGAAGAAAACATCGGGCACATAACCCATGATCACGTTCCTGTCGAGCGCAACCCCGCTGGGGTCGAATATGATGTTGCTGTAGGCGTACCCCACCACTTCCACATTCGGGTCATGTTCGCGCGCCAGTTTCAGGACCGCCATCGAGAACCGGGCGTATCGCTGGGCGACATTGTGAACAGTGTCGTAGGGGGTGGGACGCGGCCAGGGGGGTTCCGGGCCATCCCAGGCCAGACAATTCGGGCAGCAGCAGGCGCCGGGACCGTCATTTTCGCAGATGTTGAGGATGGACCGGGAACCGGGATGCTTCTGTTGTTCGGCCCACCAGTTCTCCACAATCTGCTTCTGAAAGCCGGGATTGGAAACGCACATGGACTTGTCGGGGTGGCGTTCGCCTTTTTTGTCCATCTCGAACCAGTCGGGGTGTTCCGCAAAGTATTTCTTCCCCCAGTCTCCAAACGAGTGACCGTATTCCATCCCGTCGGCGCCATGCATTCGCATCCGCCGCATCCAGAGGATTTCTTCCGGGCGTTCGGTTCGGAGCCCACTGAATCGAAACCGGGGCACGACCGTCTCGTCGCGATCCCGGATCTGGAGCGTGGCCTGCTTCGGAACGAACTCCCCCGATTTTCCCGGCCACAACCAACGGACACCAAGGTCGTTGTCAAGTACGTCATAGACGGCAAAGAGGGTCCCGACCGGCGTTCTCAACCCGCCATCAATCGGCCCCCCTTTCCCGTCGGCGCCCACCAGATAGACCACATCGCCCGATTTTCGGATGGAGTACGCGTCGCGCGACAACCGGGCCGGGTCGAGTCCAGCCTCGAGAGCCGCCCGGGTCGCCCCCAGGTAGATACGGCGGGTTGCGCTCGTGGGGACGTCACTTCCCTCAGGAAGAATCGGCATCCTGACCCCGGTTGCCCTCTCGACATAATACTGGAGATCCCGTGCGGCCAGATCCACCACGGAACTAACCGGTTGCGGGACAATGATTACGTCTCCATTCGATTGTCCGGCGGATGCCCGGGACATACTCCCCATGGCGGTCACCATAACCAGAACAAGTCCAGCCAGCCTCAGCACCTGTTGCATCTCGTGTTCGCTCCTCTGCCCTGCAGGATAAATATTTCAGGGACGACGCCTGCGCATCGTCCCTGAAATGCTCGATCGGAAAATTTGACCCCGGCTCAGCCGATACTCTCAAGCGCTCAAGTCTTTCATGAAACACTCGGCGCTGAACGGTTTCCCGGTCGCCGCCTCGACGAACGCGTCCCATCGCTTTGTGGCCGCGGGCCTGAAAATCTTTTCGGTCAGCAGAGAACCAACGGCCTTGTTCCCCACGATCTTCCCCTTCGGTCCGATTTCGCGCCGGATCATCACCATCATCTGAGAGGCAAACATCTCGCCAAGCAGATAGTTGTGGTAATAGACCGGGGCGTCCACGAAATGCTGTTTCGTCGCCCAGTCGGGACAGGCCAGGCGCTCGGGCGCCTTGACCCACTGGAACCGCTCGACCGTCTTCCACCACAGGGCGTTGAGGTCCTGTTTCGGGTCTTCGTACAATCCCCGCTCGAAGTAGGCCATGACGAGCGCCCAGCGGGCAAAAATCAACAACCGACGCCCGTTGTGGTTCGCCATCTTGCGTTCAATTTCTTCCGCCTTCGCGCGCTCGACTCCCACCACGTCACTCAGGAAGTCCGCGCTGCGCATGATGCGTTCGTTGAGCATCGCGTAACCCTCGGTCGTGAACTGGTGGGCCGGGCAACGCAACAGGTAGGCCATCTGCGGATCGTAGTTGTGGTCATAGGTCGCGTGGCCGAACTCGTGGAGCATCGTGGACATCCAACGCTCGTTGGGCCGGATGTTGCACAGAACCCGCACGTCGCTCGGCGCGTCCGGAGAAATGCAGAACGCGTGCTGGCACTTGCCCTCGCGCTCATACAGGTCCGAGTGCTCAAGCATGTCGTGGATCGGCAACCCCTGTCCGACATAATAATCCTCGGTGATCTTTTCGAGGTTCTTGTCCGCGAAGATGGGATCGAGCGTCAGACCCGGCTCCGGGGGCAGTTCCTGGAAGAAGGGGTTGCGGTAATGCCAAGGGCGCAGGTCCGACTTTGCGATCTTGAATTCGGAAGCCAGGCGGGTGTCGAGGTTGTCCTTGAACTCGCGGAAGAGCGGATCGGTGATCTTCTCCACTTCTTCCAGAATGGTGAACAGTTGGGAGCACTCCATCTCGCTCTGTTCAAGCATGAACTTGTAGTAGTCGGCGCACCCCAGGCTCTGGGCGTGTTCGTTGCGCAGGATCGCGAGATCGCGCAGGGCCGGGGCGGTACTCACGCCGATCTGTTTGCGCGCCTCCCAGGCGGCCTTGACTTCGTTCGAGTCGTTCGATTCGATCAACAGGTCTTCGAGGAAGTTGTTCGATCGCTTCTCGCCCTTGTACTCGCCGCGAAAGCTGTTGAACTGCTGCGCGATGGAATTCTGCGTCTCGATGATCTTGCTCAGGACTTTCTTTTTGTCCTGGGCCCCCCGGTAACTCAGATAGATGAGTTCCACCTGCCGCGCCACGAGCGGATCGGCGATCGAGGCCACCGCCTTATGGAACCCGGTCACTTCCTCGAACTCGTCCGCGCGGCCATAGATCTTCACCTTTTTCTTTTCGAGTTCCGCTTTCCGGTCAAAATCTTCCTTGCGTCCAGACCGATTGGCCGCCCACTCGGCCAGAACCCCCTCTTTGATCACCGGTTTGATCTCCGCGGTGTGCTGTTCCACGAACTCCTTCGCCGTTCTCGCCATTGCGTCACCCCTCCTCGCCCGAGTTCTCTGATTCGCCCGATCGGCAATCTTTCGATCCTTGACTCCGTCTTCCTTTACCACTCCTGCCAGGCTTTGCGCAACACCTGCCTGAGTTCGGAATGAATCAGTCCGTTGGACGCCACCACTTCCCGGTCGAAAACCGTGGCCTTCGACCCGTCAAGCGGACTGCATTGCCCCCCCGCCTCCTGGACCAGGAGCAGACCCGCCGCCACGTCCCACGGACTGAGGTGCTCTTCCCAGAACGCCTCGGCCCGGCCGCTCGCCACATAACTCAGGTCGAGCGCCGCGCTGCCCAGCCGCAACACCCCGCGCGCCTTCCCGAGACACGCCTCGAGAATGTCCATGAAATGCCGGTCGTTCTTCCGGTGATCGTGGGGGAACCCGGTCAACAGAAGCGAATCGAGCAGTTTCTTCGCCCCCGAGACCCGGATGCGCCGCTTGTTCAGGAACGCCCCGCCCCCCCGCTTCGCATAGAACCACTCGCCGCGTGTCGGGTCCACTACGAGCGCCTGAACCGGTTCGCCGTCGAGCAGCAATCCGATCGAGACGGAAAAGACCGGGATGCCGTGGGCAAAATTCGTTGTCCCGTCCAGCGGGTCAATGATCCAGCAATACCCCGCGACCGGTTCGCGCGTGCCACCCGATTCCTCGGCCAGAATCGCATGGTCCGGGAACGCCTGGCGGATACGCTTCATCACGGCGCGTTCCGACTTGCGGTCCGCCTCGGTCACCACGTCCACGTCGCTCTTTTTGTCCACGACGCGAATCCGTCCGAAATGTTTCAACAAAATTCCGGCGGCCAATTCCCCCGCCTCGAACATCACCTGCTTCAATTCCCGTTGAGTGGTCATATCGAACTGCCTTTCAGTTTTTCTTGTACTATTTCTCCATCGTTCCCTCGGTCATCCGACTCTCGCGCCAGAATCAGACACAGCGCAAACAACGTCAGCATGCCCCCCAAGCCCACCGACATCCCCAGCAGCCCGACCCCCTTCGAGAACACCGGCGCGCCGAACGGGAAACGCATCGAAACACACCCGGCGGCGAGGCCCCAGAGCAACGCCTCCATGCCCGCCCCTTTCTTCCGAACCACCAGCCAGACCCCAACTCCCGCCGCCGCTCCCACCGGCGCCACTCCCCAGGTCTGCAACCGGATCAATCCGAGGCCCGCCATGACCAGGCCCACGAAAATACACAACGCCGCGATCCGGACAGACTGCGCCAATCGGGTATAACACGCCAGAAGCGGCCAGACCAGCATCACGGCGTAGTGGTCCCAGCAGATGCTCGGCGCCAGCAGGCCCAGCAGGATAAAGAGGCCATACCCCATTTCCCGCGACACCCGGCGGCCCGGCCACGTCCGCCAGAGCACCAGAAGCCCGCATATTCCCAATGCCACGCGCGTCAGACCGTTCGCCCAGCCCGCCCCCAGATCCACCCACGGCGTCGTTGAATCGGAAGCGACGAACAGATGATGAAACAACGAATTGAACGACTGATTCTCGGCGTCTCGATAGAAGGCCATCCCATGATGCGCCCAGGTGGAACGGCCATACCCCATCTGTTCGAGAAGAGGCCGGAACGCCCGGTGCTGGTCCCACCCCACCCACACCACCGAAAGCGCCAGAAAGACGGCCGTGAACAACACCATCCAGAGCGCCGAGCGGAAGGCGGCATTTTTCCAGAAGGCGCGACCCCAACTCCCGCCTTCTTCCAAAGCCATGCAACCCGAAGAGAGACCGGTTGAGGGGACACGGGCGTCCCGCCCGTGATCGTGTCTCCGGATACAATTCTCTCCCGCTTCTTCCAAAATTCCAGAGTTCGTCCCCGCCGCCGACCCAAACGCCTTTTTCCCCGAGAAAAAGTCCCCAATCGCCTGCCACCCGAAATACGGCAACAGAATCCCCGGGGCCAGTTTGAACAGAAAGGCAAACGCGGCCACCGCGCCCGCCCCGGCGTTGCGCCGCCGCTTCAGCAGCGCAAACACCGCCGCGTAACAGAAAAACAGAACGCAGTTGAGTTGCCCGGCGGTCAGGGTCCGGTACAGGGGACTGCTGAACGCGGCCAGCAGCATCGCCACCGCCCACCCCTCCCATCGGCGCCCCAGTCCCAGGGACCAGACGGTCAACGCCAAGCCCGACAGAAACAACAGATGGTTCACCCCAAACCAGACCCGCAACGCGTCATAGGGATCCATCAGCCCGAGCGGCGAAACCACCAACCCCGTAAACGGCGGGTACACATAGGGATTGAGCGACTGGAACCCGCGCTGGTTCCCCACCGCGAACAATTGCTTCTCGTCATAGGGATCCATCCCCCGTGGCAGCATCCAGGCGCCCAGGTAGAGGTGTTTGAAATCGTTGCCGTGAAGCGAGCCCCGGAACGGTTCCGAACGGAGCGGCCCCACGAGCATGACCCAGACGTACCCCACAACCGCGGCCCAGAAAAGCGCGCGCCAACCCCACGCGGCCTGTGCCGGGCGAGAGTCGCGCATTGCATCCGGGTCTGTTTTCAGAGCATCGTGAACCGCTTCTTCCCGCACCCGAACCTCTCCTGTTTTCAACGAATAGAGAGCACGATTGAATGCCCCGACCCCTTCTTTTCCCAGAGGCGGGCGAGGACGCCCGCCCTCCCTAAACATCCTTCACAGCCCCAGTTCCTGCGCCCGGTCCGCGACCCCCTTCGCGACCAGAAGAGCTTTCAACTCTTCGACCCGGGCGCGTTTCTCGTACCGCTCGATCCACGGCTGATTCTCCGGGGTCCGGCGAATCCAGATCGTGAACGGATCGCGCCACCCCAGATAGAGCAGCGCCCACCCGGAATCGGGACGGACCAGTTCACAATTCACCAGTTCGGTCTTCTCCAGAAACAACCAGTTGATGTTCCAGGCTTCGATCACCTGTCGCCAGGGCCGAATCCCGACCAATTCATCCCCCAGTCGTTTCCGCCGGCTCTCGATGAACCGTTCGGTCCACCCGTTGCAGACACTCTGCTCGTCGCTCAGGAAGTCCTGCCCGAAGATGTCGAACCGGCTGTCGGTGAACACCTGGTAACGCTCGGGACTCAGGCGCCAGATCAGGTAGCCGGCGCAATTGTCCGCATTGAACATCCGGCCCGGCAGACGCGCCTGCTGGATAAAATCCACCGCCGCCGTGGGATAGGCGCCCGGTTCCATTTCCAGTCCGTCGAGAATCTGGCGATTCCGGTCAAATTGAGAAGGACCGAAACGCGGACCGGCGCTGTTTCCACCTCCCGCGCCCAAGGCCGCAAACGTGGCGACCGCCTCGCCCGGGAAGAAGACCAGCCAGGCCGCCATCACAACCGAGTACCCCACCAGAAGAGGCGGGATCAGGCGGGAAAACCGGCCCTTGTCCCACCAGTAACGCAACAGCCAGGCGGCCAGCGGCGCGGCGGCCAGGCCGAACAGGACCAGATGCCGCAGATGCCCCGCCGCCTGCCACCAGAAGAACCCGGCGATCAACAGATCCGCCACCGGTGGCCACTCCCGGTCGCACTCCCGGGGAAACGCCAGCCGGGAAGCCAGAAATCCGGAACACAAGCCCAGAAAAAGGAGGAAGAAAGCGTAGGGAGGCGCACAGAGGAAAACGCTATCTCCCGCGCCCCGCGACAGCAATGCACGGGCATGCGAAGCCGACGTCCAGAGTGTCAGACCCAACCCCACCAGCAGAACAACACCCGCCCCGATCCGCCACCGGCCCGTCAACGACCGGCCCACCAGCACTCCCATCCCCTTGGCCAACAGAACGGTCAGGAACACAAACGCCCACGTGAACCGCAAATCCGGGGGCTGCAACTCGCCCAACACCTCGACCAGTTCCCGGCTCTGCATCACCCGCGCGGACAACAGGTACAGCCGGTACCCGAACGGGGTGAGCAACGACGCCAGACCGCACAGAATCCCCAGAACCAGGTACACCCCGACCCGGAGCGCCACCGGCCGGAGTTCCTCCGCCGAACGGCGCAGGCCCCAACGGCCGATCATCCACTCGATCGCGGCGCCGCCAAAATACGCCGCCACGACCACGCCTCCCAGGATGAATCCGCCATGCAGGTTGGCCCACAGCGGCATCAGGAGCGGCAGCACGAACAGCCAGGGCGTCTTGAGCCGTCCCGAGCGATGCAACCAGAGGACATAGAGATAAAAGACGAAAAACAGGCTCGATACCACCGGGGGGCGGGGCCAGAACATCCGTCGGCCCAGCGCCGCCGCCAGCAGGGCCACAAAGAGGGCGATGAGGACGCCCCGCATCCTGCGGTCCCCCGCCCGCTGGCGGATAAAACGGGCCATGAGGAGGTAGGTCGCCACCAGCAGCAGTGTCTTGAGAACGATCAACGTGCGCCACCCGCCCAGCCCCGCGTCGTTGCCCCACTGCCAGACCTTGTACATGAGCGCCTCGGAGAGCCACTCATGGTTGTCCCAGTCGTAGGATGCGGCGGTGTAAGTAAAGACGTCCTTCTGGGGGACCTGAAAACCGTGCTGGACGATCCAGTACCCGGTCTTCAGGTGCCACCACTCGTCCGTCGAGGTCCGCAGGGGGAACAGGCCGAGGGAAAAAACCACCAGAGCCAGAAGAACCCACGCCAGGGGCGCACCGAACCACGGACTTCCGGCCGCCGGT
>DAOPYU010000155.1:0-9562 GCA_035353095.1 Candidatus Sumerlaeota bacterium
CCCCCGACGCCACGACTCACTCGCGAGCCGTGCCTATTTATCAGACGAGTTCTTATGTCTTCGATTCGCCCGAGCACGCCGCTCGGCTTTTCAGCCTCGAAGAGTTCGGGAATATTTATACCCGCATGATGAATCCCACGACCGATGTGCTCGAGAAACGTCTGGCTGCGTTGCAGGGGGGAGTGGGCGCGGTGGCGTTCGCGTCCGGTTCGGCGGCGGTCACGGCGGGGGTCCTGAACATCGTGACCGCCGGTCAGAATATTGTGTCCAGTACGGCGCTCTATGGAGGGACCACCAGTTTGTTCCGGCACACCCTGTCGAAACTGGGGATCGAGACGCGGTTTGTGGACTCCTCGGACCCGGAAGAGTTTGCCAAGGCGATAGACGGCAACACGCGACTCCTCTATACGGAAGCGATCGGTAATCCCAAGAACAATGTGGACGATTTCGAGCGGATCGCCGCGATTGCCCACGAGCACGGGATTCCGTTCATGGTGGACAACACGGTTGCGCCTCTGATCTTCAACCCGTTCGATTTCGGGGCCGATGTGGTGGTGTACTCGCTCACGAAATTCATTGGGGGGCATGGGACTTCGATCGGCGGGGCGCTGGTGGATTCCGGGCGGTTCGACTGGGCGGCGTCGGGCAAGTTTCCCGGGATCACCTGTCCCGATCCTTCGTATCACGGCCTGGTGTTCTGGGACGCGTTTGGCCTGCACGACAAGGCGATTGTCCGGGGCGCGGCCTACATCATGAAGGTGCGGCTTCAGATTCTGCGCGACATGGGGGCCTGCCTCTCGCCGTTCAACGCGTTTCTGTTCCTTCAGGGGATCGAGACGCTGCACCTGCGCATGCCCCGGCACAGCGAGAACGCGCTGGCGGTCGCCCGGTACCTCGAGGCGCACCCGGCGGTCAGTTGGGTGCTGTACCCGGGGCTGGAAAGCCATCCCGATAGTCTGCGGGCGAAAAAGTACCTGCCGAACGGGCAGGGGTCCGTGTTCGGTTTCGGGATCAAGGGCGGGTACGAGGCGGCGGTCAAGTTTATCCGCTCGGTCGAGTTGTTCAGCCATCTGGCCAACATCGGCGACGCGAAGAGTCTGGTGATCCACCCGGCCTCGACGACGCACCAGCAGTTGAGTCGCGAAGAACAGGTGGCGGCGGGAGTTTCGGAAGACTTCATCCGGTTGTCCATCGGCATCGAGGATATTGAAGATATCCTGGCCGACCTGGATCAGGCGATTGCGGCGTCGCAGAAATAGTCGGTCAAAATAAAGGGCAAAGGTATCCGTCCCCGGAAACCGTGGAGCAGAAGATGTTCCACGGTTTCCGGGGACGCGTCTTTCAGGCTTTTTCCCCTTCGGCCAGGCGGCGCAGGCTGGGCAGGTCGAGGAGGGCGATTTCGCGTCCCTCGACCTTGATAAGGCTGCGGGCTTGGAGGCGGGCGAAGGTGCGGCTGAGGGTCTCGGACGTGGCGCCGAGGCTGCTGGCCAGGACGCTTTTGGTCGAATCGAGGTGGATGCGCGCGGTATCGTTGCGTTGAACGGACATTTCGAGGAGGCGGCGGGCGAGGCGCGAAGAGACTTCCTTGAGGGAGAGGTCGTCCACGAGCCGGACGAAATGCCGCAGGCGGCGCGAGAGCAGGGCGAGCATCTGGAGCAGGATGGCGGGCTGGCGTTCGGCCAGTTGGGCGAATTCCGCACGGGGCACGTAGAGGCATTCGAGTTTGCGCAGCGCGAGTGCCGTAGCCGGGTAACAGGTTCCTTCAAAGACGGCCGCTTCCCCACAGGTTTCCCCGGCGCCCAGCAGGTGGAGCACCTGCTCGCGTCCGTCGGGAGAGAGGCGGCAGACCTTGACTTCGCCCTGGATGATGACGAAGAAGCCGCGAGCCGGATCATCCTGTGCGAAGAGCATGTCGCCCCCCGCGTAGGAACGCAGCTGGACAATCGTGGCCACCTCGGCCAGATGCACCGGTAGAAGCCCGCTGAAAAGGGGCGAGGAGGCGAGTTTTCCGGCGCGTTCTTCCGGAGTGGCGCGATGCGTCTTCATCGGAACCGCCTGCGGTCGGGACTCGTTACCGGGTCACGAGACTGTCGAGATAGACCATGATGGCTTTCTGGACGTGAAGCCGGTTCTCCGCCTGATCGAACACGATGGAACGGGGGGAGTCCATCATTTCGTCGGTGATTTCTTCACCCCGGTGCGCGGGCAGGTCGTGCATGATCCAGCAATCCGGTTTGGCGCCCCGAATGCTTTCGGCGTTGAGCTGGTAGATCTGGAATACCTGTTTACGGATTTCCGCTTCCTGCTCCTGTCCCATGCTGGCCCAGACGTCGGTATAGACGGCGTCCACGCCTTCGACCGCTTCCGCCAGGTCGGTGGTGATGAGAATCTTCGCGCCGGTTTTGCCGGCTTCCTCGCGAGCGCGGGCAAGTCGTTCGGGATGGGGGTGGTAGGCCTCGGGACTGGCTACGCGGATTTCACATCCGAGCCGGGCCGTCAGATCAATCAGGGATTGACAGATGTTGTCTCCGTCGCCCAGATAGGCGAGTTTGAACCCGTCGAACGATTCGCGTTTTTCGAGAATGGTGAGGAAATCGGCCATGGCCTGACACGGGTGGAATTCGTCACTCAGGGCGTTGATGACCGGCAGGGAACAGTACTGCCCCAGGTCGTCCACGTTTTTCTGGGCGAAGGTTCGGATCATGACCATGTCGAACCAGCGTTCGAGATTCTTGGCGATATCGTAGGTGGACTCGCGTTTGCCCAGCCCGATTTCCCCCGGTCCGAGATAGATGGCCGATCCGCCCATCTGGGTGATGGCGATCTCGAACGTGCATCGGGTTCGCAACGACGGTTTCTCGAAAATCATGGCGAGGACTTTGTCCTGAAGCCGTCGGACAAAGCGTTTCTGGGGTACTTCGCGTTTCAATTCCCGCGCCAGGTTGAAGACGTGCAGGATTTCTTCTGACGAGAAATCGAAGATGGTCCGAAAGTCGCGTTTACTCATGGTCCACTCCTTGCTTCTTTTACATGGGTCGTGGCGCCGTCCCGGCGCTTCACCCGGAAAAGAACGGCCCCGGAACAAACGGCTGTCCCCACCACTTGCTCCAGGAGCAATCCCGACTCTATGCAGGAACGAGGGAAAAGCGCAAGAATTTTCGAGGAGTTTTCCTTTACTTTTTTTGCCTCGCTCGCAAGTATTCCTACGGACGAGGTCCGTTTCGCGTCAGAATACCGGACCGGCATCGGCAGCGGGGAGAGTGTGGGATGCGCGTGACACTGGAAACCAAAAACATACTCGTAGTTGAAACTCGCGGAAACGTCGTGCCGGGTTTGTTTGGCGCCGGGGTTTTTTTCAACGCGCTGGTGTTGTTTCTGATTATTCCCCATCGTCCGGAGTTTTATCACTGGATGATGGTGGGGACATCGGTGTTTCTTCAGGCGTTGCTGGCCTGGCTGGCCTTCGGGTCCCTGCGTGACCGGATCGCGGTGACTTTTCATGGGGGCAGACATGAAATTGTCCACGACCGTTCGTTGCCCTTTGTCAAGGGGGAGCGCAAGGTGATCCCCTTCGACGCGTTCGCACATTTTGAACTCTCCGATCCTTACCATAAGGGATTCTGCCGGATTCGGTCCCGGAAAGACAACAAGGTTCTCCTCTTCCTGCGCATTCAAACCGACGAAGAGTACCGCTTTTTTCAACACCTGGACTCCATCACCCGCAAGCCGGTGGAAATCATCGAGTAGCGCCGGGAGCGCGTACCCATGAAAACCCGACCGGCAAAGGGTTCCGAAGAGTCGCGTCCCCATGCGCCGTGCCAGTGGTTGTGGGCCTTGTTTTTTTTCCTTTTAATCGCGCTTGTGTCCAGCGGTCCGCTGCTGGCGGGGGGCTTGTCGCAAACCGGTGGAAGCGCACACCCTCCAGACCGGTTTTTTCATGCCACATTTTGTCATGGGGCAGTTGTTGTGTGTCTGGACGCTGTGGGGGTTTCTTCTGGCGGCCCGGCGGCCCGCCTCCCGGTGGGCGCCCCTGGTGTTTTGCGGGTTGGGTGGATGGGGCTTGGGATGGGTTCATTCGTTTGATCTGTTTTCGTTTCTGATGATGGGGTTTCTGTTCTAGGGTGTTGCGGGGGGGGGGACAGAAGCGGTTCTCGGCACGCTTGTTCCGGGCTGGCCTTTGCCTGGACTCTCGGTTTTGAGACGTGGGGAGTCTTTCCCCTGATGCGCTGGGCCAGAAACCGCAGGAAGGGAGTCGGGACACATTCGCTTTTCCCATACGGGCGTCGTCTGCGTCACGGGCTTTTCATTCTGGCATTTGCTCTGTTGCTGCCCCGGACGGTTTGTGTTTATAGTTGGGAGTGTTATCTTGCGTGTTTCCCCATCTGTTACGAACCGATGAGCCGGATTCGCGCATGTGGGTGGCTGGCATACCACACGGATTGGCGCGAGGTGGTGTGGGCGCCGGGGAGGTGGCGAATCGCATCCCGTTTCTGGTGGGTAATCGCGTTTTTGTCGGACACTGGAATGAAACGATGAATTATCCGGAGAAGGGAGAATAGACGGATAAACTCCAGAGACTGAACCTTGATGTGGCGGAGTTTCGACGCCTCGTGCGCGAGTAGGGGGTCCGGTATCTTTTCTGGACGGATGATCCGGCCATGCCGGAAAGAGATATACACCGGTATGATCCGGAAACACTGGTGAGCCCGTTTACGAATCCGGGGGTTTTCATATTTTCGCGCTTGAGCCGCCTCACGAAACGGTCAAACGGGATATGGATGGCAGAACGTTTGAAGCCAGCCCGGTAAAGAATGGGGTCGGATCGTGATTTCCCATTCTCAACGGTGAGAGATCAAACAACAAGCCGGAAGGCTTTCCAAGTGTAAGGATTTTAATTCTGTCTATTATTCCTGGACATGTTGAGGATAAACTGGAGATGAACCATACCGTGGATAATTTCGAGAAAACGGCGCGTTATTCTGTACCAAATCGCCTCAAGACTCTGGGACTTGTTGTCTGTTTATCCATCTTTACCGCAATTCTGTCCTGTGGTCCGGTTGTTTATGGCTGGTGGTATACGTCGAAAGACTCCATATACATGGGGAGTGAACGGTATCTGCAACAAGACCAGATGGTGTATTATTCAATAGTGCGGCAGGGATATCAGGGCGGTTGGCTTCTTTCGAGTCGGTACTCGAACGAATTGGATCCACCGGTTTTCTGGAGTCCCTTCTATATGGGGATTGGAAACCTTGCCCGAGGTGGTCAGTCTCTTGTATTCCTGCTGACCGGCATTTCGCTTCCCGCCTATGTGTCAATTCCTGTCGCGTATCATTTAGTCCGCGCGCTGTTGGTCCTGGTACTTGTTAGGTCCATTTACGGTCTGACGGGATCTGTATTCCGGCATCCGTTCAAGAGAATCTGGACGACCGTCCTGGCTCTCTTTGCCGGAGGAGTTTTACTGAAGGAAAGCTTTACAGAAGCCCAGAACCTGCAGAATGCGCTTTTCTTTCCTCACTTTGTCATGGCTCAGATCCTGTATGTCTGGACGTTATGGGGGTTTCTTTCCTCGGTAAACAAGCGGAATCCATGGGTGGGGGCAGTGGGACTTTGTGCCGCAGGAGGATTTGGGCTGGGTTGGGTGCATCCATACACGCTGTTGCCTCTGTTTTGTATCGGAGTCGTGTTCTTTTTTTCTCTTTGGATAACCCGCAGACGCTTGCCCTTATGCCTTTTGATCTGTGGTTGCATTTATGTGTTGTCCGCTTCTATTCCCGTCCTTTATTTCTATCTGGTCATGATGAAGATTCCTTCCGTGTCGGAACTTTCCCAAAACAATGTTTTGTACTGGTTGTATTGGTGGCAACCCCTGGACTTTCTGGAAGTCTATCTGTTTGGGGCATTTCTTCTGGGAGTTCCCGTATTGTGGGGCCGTCGCCGTGTCCCCCGTTTTCTGTTCCTGCTCGTCTGGGTGCTTGTTGGGACGGCGATGCTGTGGGCTCCCGTTCAGTCTCAGAGACGATTGATTGAAGGGTTGCCCATCGGATTCGCATTCTCGTGGGTTGTCGGGATCGAATCCCTGGTCATTCATCCTGTAAATCGGCGTTTGGGGAAAGCGCTTTCCGGTCATTCCCCAGGCCGTCTCGGAAGCGGCAGCCGATTGGTGCGGAATGGGGTCTTTCTTGTCACCTTGCTGTTATTATTGCCCAGAACCTCATATCTTTATTATCGTGCCTGTTTTCGTGCCCGTCATCCGGTCTGTTATGAAAAGAAAAATGTGGTTCGGGCATATGAATGGATGGCGATCAATACGGACTGGAGTTCTGTTGTCTGGGCGTCGGAGAAAACGGGAAGTCATATTCCGTATTTTTCCGGGAATCGTGTCTTTGTGGGAAATTGGGGGGCAACCAGTGATTATGCCGTGAAGTATGCCTGGACGGAGAGTCTGATGAAATCCGGTCTGCCTGTGGGGACGTTCCGCCAGATTGTACGGGACGCCTCCATCCGATATCTATTCTGTGTCAGCCCGGCAGATGAAGAAGTAAAGGATTTTCACCAGTACGATCCCGAAACGGTTGCAGAACCCGTCTATGACGTGGAGGGGGTGCGGATCTATCCAATCGGATTGGGTGATTCCCTGCAAAGTGACAATTTCTGATATAAGTTGCGTCAGGGACCCATATCTCCGTCTGGAATCTGTTTGAGACTCGTTTCCTGCGACAGTTCTTCTTTCCATGCAACAGGAAGATTTTATGTTCTCGCGTTTTAAAAGACTGTTGGGGATGACCAGGATCGTGGCCGGTCCATTCATCTGGGTAATGCTTGTGAAAAGGCGCTTTTCAAGGCTTCCGCGGGGCCCCGTATTTTTTCTGAAGGATTCGTGGAAGCGTGTCCTGTTCGGTTCTTTTGTCCTGTCAACACTTTTCCTGATCCTTCTTCTCGGATGGCCGATGGAGACACGTTCGTATCTGGAAGCCGACGCCTCTCCCGAGATGCTCGACCGGTCGGGACGCCTGCTCTACGCGTTTCTCAACGACCGCCAGCAGTGGTGTTTCGAGCGCCCTCTGAACCAGCTACACCCCCTGCTGCTCAGGGCGACCATCGCCGCCGAGGACCAGCGGTTCGAGCGCCACTGGGGGGTGGACCCGTGGGCGATCAGCCGGGCGTTCTGGCAGAATGTCCGGTGGCGGCGGGTGGCGTCGGGCGCTTCGACGCTCACCATGCAGACGGTCAAACTGGGCGGGATCGCGTCCAGTTCCATTCCGGGGAAGATCGCGCAGATCGGCCAGGCGTTGCGGCTCGAGCGGCGCGCGTCGAAGGATGAGATTCTCCAGGCCTATCTGAACCGCGCGCCGTACGGTCTCAACCTGGTGGGGTGCGAAGCGGCGGCCCGGCGGTATTTCGGAAAGCCGGCTCTCGAACTCACCCTGTCCGAGGCGGCCCTGCTGGCCGCCTTGCCCAAGTCACCGGTGGGGCTCATGCCGTTGCGCTATCCCGAACGGGCGTTCCGCCGTCGCAATTACGTGCTGGACCGCATGTTGGAGGAGAAGTTTATTTCCACGGCCGAACATGCCGAAGCGACTCGGGCGCCTCTGGGCGCTCAATATCACGCTTTCCCGAACCTGGCGCCCCACCTCGCATTGCGTTTGCGACCGGTTATCGAGGCGCAGCGCCACCTGGCGACCACGCTGGATCTGGTCGTGCAGCAGCGCGCCGAGCGTCTTCTCAGCCGCCACCTGCGTCAATACGACGGGGAAATTGACAATGGGGCCGTGATCGTGGCCGACCCCGCCACTCGGCAGATTCTGGCGCGGGTCGGCTCGGGGAATTTTTTCAATGGGGACAGCCAGGGGGCTCAGTTCGACGCCACACGCGCCCTGCGGTCTCCGGGTTCGACGCTCAAGCCGTTCACCTACGCCCTGGCGCTCGAAACCGATTGCCTCTATCCGACGGAAGTGCTGCTGGACGAAACGCTCGATTACGGTCTTTACGATCCGAAAAATTTCGACCTCAACTATCGGGGGCTGGTCCCCGCCGAGCAGGCGCTGGCCGAATCGCTCAACGTTCCCGCCGTCGAGGTGTTCGACCGGTTGGGAGCGGAGAAGGTGTACGACTTCCTGAACCGGGCGGGACTGGACACCTTCACCCGCGAGGCCGAATATTATGGAATGGGACTGGCCCTGGGCAATTGCGAAGTCCGACTCGACCAGATGGCCGCGGCCTACTGTATGTTGGCCAACCTGGGCGAGTACCGGCCCCTGGTGTTTCAGGATGATCCGACGTCGTGTCCGGCTTCCACGCGGCTGCTTTCCGAGGATGTGTGCGTGAGCCTCTACCAGATGCTCGACCGTCCCCTGCCGGGGGAACTGGATCGTCAGGCGCTCGGCGCCGTGGACACCCGGACGCATGTCTGCTGGAAGACCGGCACCTCGACGGGCAATCGCGACGCCTGGAGTTTTCTCTACAATCGGCAGTATGTGGTGGGGGTCTGGCTGGGGAACAGCAGTGGACGCCCGTCGTCTCAGTTGGTCGGGAGCAGCGCCGCCCTGCCTCTGGCGACGCAGATCTTCCGGGTTCTCGAACCGCGCAACACCCCGGCCTGGCCCGCCACCGGCGAAGCGTTGCGCGAGGTGCGCATCTGTGCCCGGAGCGGCTTGCCCGCGACGGAGTGGTGCCCGGCCACGCGTCCGGCCCTGATCGCCCGTAAGCAGTTGCTGCACCGCCTGTGCGATGTTCACTGGCCCGCGCCGGACCGCCCGGCGGGTTCCAGTGCGATTGTGGAGCGCTGGCCCGGTTCTTCGCGTTACTGGGATCTGGCCGGTATCAAGGCGCCGGTGATTCGCAGTCTGAACATGACACCGGAGCCGACTGCGACTTCCCGGCAGGCGCTCGAAATCCTCAATCCCCCCGCCGCGGCGGAGTATGTCCTGACGGGTGAGACGCGGGCCGACCGAATTCGGTTGCGCAGTTCGCGCGATGCGGAGACGACGGTTCACTGGTATGTTGATGAACGGTATGTCGGAACCGCACAGCAGGGAAAGCCGGTTTACCTGAACTTGACAGAAGGGGAACACAAGATCGCCTGCATGACCGCCGAAGGGGAAGTGCGCCAGATTGATTTCAAGGTGACCGATGCGAACCGCGGGGATTATTTCACCCCCTGAGATTTGGCATACATTCGAGACATGAGGAAAATTGGGGTTTTCTGGATTTTCACGGATCGACGCGGAAAGCAGGAGAATCCAAAGTCTGATACCGCCATAATAAACCGAGAGATTCCATCCGATCTGTCCGGTGACGTTGGCCTGCTTCAGCAGGCTGTTCTTTGCCCCCTGCTTCAGCAGGGGGGGAGGAGGGATTTTCTTCTTTTGCTGAAGCGCGCTTCAGCGCGGCTTCCCGGCAATCGCTTCGCGCCCGGTCCTCCGAAAAAAAGCCCGGCTGAAGCCGGCTTTTGAAAAGGAGAAGGAGTCGGAAACACCCCGCCTGAAGGCGGGTGCAAAGAAGAGCCCGCTGAAGCGGGCTGAGATCCTTTTTCAATACCATGACTTCTGGATTCTCCTGA
>DAOPYU010000156.1:0-9557 GCA_035353095.1 Candidatus Sumerlaeota bacterium
GAGCCTCAATTGAGCACAGGAAATGTTTCCAACACCCTGCTACACTTTACCGCCAAGGTTGCCCATTTTCACCTCCTTTCCTCACCTGAAAATCGGACTAATCAGTAACTTTTATAAGAAGCTCAATTGTAATTGAGTAAAAACTTAACCATCATTCAGTAGGATCTTCAGTATCCCAGAGTCGTCATCCCCGCGAATGCGCGGATCCAGAGTCATGTGAACGACGAAAAGGAAGAGAAGATCTGCCCCGTACGTCCCGGCCCTGGGTTCCCGCTTGCGCGGGAATGACGGAAAATGGACTGAGCCGAAAAAAAGCCATTCACAGATTCCTTTTGGCAAACGCTATAATTCTTGCAAAAAAAAGGATCTCCACATAGTGTCGGAACACTTCTTCGTTGCGGACCCGGGAAGGGAACTTTTTCTCTTCTGAGGCGCGAGGAAAAAACGACTTGGAATCCGACAGAATCGAGGGGTGGTTGATGACGGATAAGGGCTCTGAGTACTCGCCTTATATCAGGAACTACACCCTTTGGGCCGTCGTTGCGTGGACGGTGGTAATTGGAATTTTCCTGACACTGGATTATCTGCGGATTCGCCGGACGGCGTTCGAGTCCGCAAAAGTGGCCGCTCAGGAGCAGATCGCCAAGGACATCGTGTACCGCCGGTGGAATGCCAGACAGGGCGGAGTTTATGTTCCGATATCGGAAACAGTCCCGCCGAACCCCTATCTGACCCAGATCCCGGAGCGGGACATCACAACGACATCCGGCTTGAGACTGACCTGTGTCAACCCGGCGTATATGACCCGCCTGGTTCATCAACTGGGTTTTGAAGCCCATGGTACCCGAGGCCACATTACGAGTTTGAACCCGCTTCGCCCGGGCAATGCCCCCGACGAGTGGGAAAAGCGGGCAATGGAAGGCTTCGAGCGGGGCGAATGGGAATTCTCTGCCCTCGAGCCATGCGCCGGCAAGCCGTATCTGCGGCTGATGCAGCCCCTGATGGTGGAAAGATCGTGCCTGAAGTGTCATGCCCAGCAGGGGTATCGGGAAGGAGACGTGCGGGGCGGGATCAGTGTTTCGATGCCGATGGGCCCCTACCAGGCTCTCGCGTGGCAGGAAACCGTCACGACGGTCATCGGGCATCTGGCGTTCTGGCTGTTGGGGTTGGTGGGGATTGGAATTGCCCGCCGTCACATCACCCGGGCGCATTGCCAGATTCGCCAGCAGCAGTGGGAACTCCAGGAGAATGAACTGCGGGAACGGACCCTGATTTCGAGTATCGTGGATGTGATCGCCATTCAGGATCGGGAGGGCGCCACCCGTTACATCAGTCCCAACATGGAAAAATGGTTCGGCTGGAAACCGGAAGATGTCCTCGGGAAGACGAATTGGGAAAAACTCCACCCCGAGGATCGGCCCGCGATTCAGGCGAGATTTCAGAAACTGGGGGCAACTCCGGGGGCAACCGCGACCTCGGAATGCCGGCATCTCTGTAAAGACGGTCAGTACCGGTGGATCGAGTGTGTGGGAATCAATCTCCTGCATGATCCGGTCATCGAAGGAATTCTGGTGACTTACCACGATATCACCGACCGCGTCGGGATAAACGAGGCGTTGCGGGAAAGCGAGGCGCACTATCGGACCTTCCTGAATGAGACGATGGATGGCATCCTGCGCCTGGACCTCAAAACGCCGATCCCCTTGCATCTGGATATCGAGGAACAGGTCGATCTCCTCTACACACACACAACCATTACCGACTGCAACCCCGCTTTTGCCCGGATGTACGGTTTTGACGATCCGGCCGATCTGATCGGGAAACGGCTGGTCAAACTCCCCGGCAAGCCGGAAGAAAAACTGAGCCGGCAACGAATCCGCACATTTGTCCTGGCCAATTACCGGCTGGAAAAAGAAGAGGTGACGGAGACTGGAACCGACGGCCTGCCGCGGTACTTTTACAACAATACGATCGGGATCGTGAAAGAGGGATTTCTCGTTCACGTCTGGAAGACTCAGGTGGATATCACAGAGCGCAAACGGGTCGAGCAGGCGTTGCGCGAAAGCGAACAGAAATATCGGCTGCTGTTCGAGATGGAATCGGATGCGCTCTTCCTGATTGATAACGAGACGGGCAACATCCTCGATGTCAACGCCGCCGCAGTCTCGCTTTACGGGTATAGCCGTGAGGAATTGCTGCGGATGCGCAATGTGGATTTATCCGCGGAACCCGCCGCCACCCGGCGAGCCACCCTGAAAGGACCGACATATATCCCGGTCCGGTACCATCACAAAAAAGACGGCACGGTATTCCCCGTGGAAATCACCGCGACGATGTTGACCCAGAATGGCCGCCCGATGCACATTCCGGCCATTCGCGACATCACCGAACGCAAGCAGGCGGAAGAAGAACGGGAAAAACTCCAGAACCAGCTTCTGCAGTCCCAGAAAATGGAATCCGTCGGGCGTCTGGCAGGGGGAGTGGCCCACGACTTCAACAACATGCTCGGCGTGATCCTGGGGCACGCCGAGATGGCCCTGGAACGGCTCGATCCTCCCGCCCGCCTGCAGATCTGCCTGGAGGAAATCCGCAAGGCCGCCGAACGGTCGGCCAACCTGACGCGGCAGCTGCTGGCCTTTGCCCGCAAGCAGACCATCGCTCCCCGGCTGCTGGATCTGAACAAAACGGTGGACGGGATGCTCCTGATGCTGCGGCGCTTGATCGGCGAAGAGATCGAACTGGTCTGGAAACCGGCCCCGACGGGATGTCAGGTCAAGGTGGACCCCTCGCAGGTGGATCAGATCCTGGTCAACCTGTGCGTCAATGCCCGCGATGCGATTGACGGAACGGGGACGATCACTCTGGCGACCGAGCGGGTCGTTCTGGAAAGCGCCGATTGTTTCGGGCACGAGGGGTTTATGCCGGGGGATTTTGTCCTGTTGACGGTTTCCGATGACGGGGACGGGATCGCCCCGGAGGTTCTGGCCCATATCTTCGAGCCGTTCTTCACCACCAAGGGAGTCGGCACGGGCCTGGGGCTGGCCACCGTCTATGGGATCGTCAAGCAGAACCAGGGGTTTATTGGGGTGACCAGTGAACTGGACCGGGGGACCCTCTTCAAGATCTACCTGCCCTGGCAGCAGGGACAGGTGGAAATGGTCGAACCCCCCCGCGTCCTCAAACCGGTTCGGCAGGGACAGGAAACCGTGCTGCTGGTCGAGGATGAACCGGCCATTCTCGAAATGACGAAAACGCTGCTCGAGTACCTGGGGTACACGGTCCTGCCCGCCTCCAAGCCGGACGAAGCGATCCGGCTCGCCCGCCAGTATCGCGGGCAGATCCACCTGCTCATGACCGATGTGGTCATGCCCGAAATGAATGGTCAGAACCTGGCCCGGCACCTGCTCACGCTCGATCCCAATCTCAAGTGCCTGTTCATGTCCGGTTACACGGACGATGTGATTGCTCACCACGGGTTTCTGAATGAAGGGGTCCATTTCATCCAGAAACCGTTCTCGAAGGAGGAGTTGGCCGGTCATCTGCGGGAGGTGCTGGATTCCCGGCGCGACGACCGGAACTAGCCGGCCTGCCGGGGATCCCTCATTTTTTCATCCTCCTTCTTGAAGATCCTGATGGGTTCTGGGTGGTTTCCGTGTTCTTGGCCACTTTGACGTGGACAACCGTTCCGGGGTCCGGCAAAATGGCGGACGCGTTACGACCGGGCGCCTGAGGAACGAGGGGGGCTGCCCGCTCCCGAAATTTCAATCGAGGGTTTTGAACGGAACAAATCGGATGGGTTGGACGAATTACCACACGCATTGCGTTTTCTGCGACGGGCAGGGGGAACCGCGCGAGTATGCCGAGGCGGCTCTGAAACAGGGACTGACCGCGCTGGGCTTCTCGTCCCACGCGGCCTTGCCGTTTCCGAACATCTGGAGTCTGCGGCCCGAGAAGGTCGCCGAGTACTGTCAGACGGTCCGGCGGCTGGCCGTGGAGTATGCCGGGCGGCTGGAGATCTACCTGGGCCTCGAGGTGGACTACATTCCCGGGGTGATGGCGCCGACCGACCCCTGTTACCAGGAACTGAGGCTGGACTATGTCATCGGTTCGGTCCATTTCGTCGAGCAACTGCCGGGGGGCGAGCACTGGGGGATTGATTCGAGTACGGAACTGTTCGAGAAGGGGTTGCGCGAGGCGTTCGGGGGGGACATCCGGCGCGTGGTCGAGCGGTACTACGACCTGATGCGCCACGTGGCGCTCGACTGCCGACCCGACATCCTCGGGCATCTGGACGTGGTGAAGAAGTTCAACCACGGCGAGCGGTTCTTTCAGGAAAGCGCGTCCTGGTACCGCGAGCAGGTGTTCGACACGCTCGACGCGGTGCGCCGGTCGGGGGTGATCCTCGAGGTGAACACCGGCCACCTGGCGCGGGGGCGGTTCCCGGAGGCCTATCCGAGCCGCTGGATTCTCGAACGGGTGCTGGAGATGGGGATTCCGATCACGCTGAACGCCGACGCGCACAGCCCGGAACTGGTGGCGGGGGAGTTTGCCAGCACGACCCGGATGCTGCGCGAAGTGGGCTTTGGCGAGTGGATGGCGCTGGGAGCGTCGGGATGGGAGGCGCGGGCGATCGGGGAGTAAAGCCGGGGCGGGCGTGATTCGCGGGAGCGGTGTTCGCCTGTTGGCCGAAGAGTTTTCAGCCGTTTATCACGGATGATTTTCCCCTTTTTGCCCCGGAGTTGGCGTTTTTTTCAGATTTTTCTGGCAATTCCTCTTCCGGATAGGCTATTTTTCCTGATTCTGGGTTCAGGGCTGGCCGAGAGGGGTTTTGCTCTGTGTCTGGAGTTCAAGTGTTCACCCAGCTTGGGATTGTGAAGAAATGACTGACGACATCGTAGAGAACAAAGCGACACAGACCGAATGCGGCGAGTTGGCCTGGCCCACCCCGGGGCCGGAAGCCCTGCGTCAGATGGAGATTATCTGTTCCGGCGCGGTGGACGTGCTGCCGAAAGAGGAACTGGCGGGCCGCATCCAGCGCTCGCTCGATACCGGCGTGCCCCTGCGGGTCAAGTACGGCGCCGACCCCTCGGCGCCCGACCTGCACGTGGGCCATGCGGTGCCCATCCGCAAGTTGCAGCAGTTTCAGCAGTTGGGGCATCAGATCGTTTTTATTATCGGTGATTTTACGGCCATGATCGGCGATCCGACGGGGAAGAGCGAAACGCGCCCCCGGCTCACGCCCGAGCAGGTGCAGAACAACGCCCGGACCTATTTCAATCAGGTCTTCACCCTGCTCGACCCGGACAAGACCGAGGTGGTCTATAACTCGAAGTGGCTCAACCCGCTCAATCTGGTGGACATCATCGCTCTGGCGGCCAAGTACACCGTGGCGCGGATGCTCGAGCGGGACGATTTCGCCAAGCGCTACAAGAGTGGCCGCGCCATCCATGTGCATGAATTCCTCTACCCCCTCATCGTGGCCTACGATTCGGTGGCCGTGCGGTCGGATCTGGAAATGGGGGGGACGGATCAGAAGTTCAACTTCTTGGTCGGACGCGAAATCCAGCGCGAGATGGGCCAGACCCCCCAGGCGATTCTGACGATGCCGTTGCTGGTGGGTACCGACGGCGTCGAGAAGATGAGCAAGAGTCTGGGCAACTATATTGGCATCAGCGAGGCGCCCGAAGAGATTTATGGCAAGATGATGAGTCTGGGCGACGAACGGATGGCCGATTACATCCGCCTGGTGCTCCTCTATGTCGAGAAGGAAGCGTTGTTGCTCGAGGAGCAGGTGCGCAGTGGCGCCGTGCATCCGCGGGATTTCAAGGCGCGGGTGGCCCGCGAACTCGTGACGCTGTTCCACGGGCCGGAAGCCGCCGAGCGCGCCGAGAACCACTTCAACCGTCTGTTCCGCGAGCACAAGGCGCCCGAGGAAATGTCCGAGGTCGTTCTTGCGATTCCGGCGGGTGAAGAGACGCTCTGGATTGCGCCCGCGCTGGTCCAGGCGGGATTGACCGACTCGAACCGCAAGGCCCGCAAGGCCGTTCAGGACGGCGCGGTGCGGATGGATGGCGAGAAGGTCGGCGATGACAATACCCAGCTGCAGCCGGGCGTGTATGTGTTGCAGGTCGGGAAACGCCAGTTTTGCCGGGTGCGCGTGGAGCGCGCCGGTTGAGCCGGGCCGGGGGCTCGGACTCTCAAATGGACACACAAGCGGACGGGACCTGTCGGGAGAACCCGCCACGCTCGCAAAACCCAATCAAGGGAAGAGGGAACTGTCAGACATGCTGAAAACGCTTCGTACCAAGACCCGCAAGATCATGCTGGCCACGCTGATTCTGGTCATTCCATCCTTTATTTTCTTCTACGGCTGGGGCTCCATTCGGGGCAAGCAGGCACAGGATCGGGCGGACACGGCCGCCTACGGAACGTTCAAGACGGCGGAGGACAGCGATTGGGTTGTGCTCAATCGCGAAGACATCCTCTTTGCCCGGTATGTGGCGGAACCCAAGATTCAGAACTACGTGGCGCAGCTCGTCATGAACCGCTTCCAGCAGTTCATGCCCGACAAGTCGCCCTCCTATCAGGATCTTCAGGCCGAGATCAGCCGTCTGGGGGGGATGGACTCCCTGATGCCGTCCGAGGACCTCAAGTACGAGTGTATCAACATGCACCTCCTGACGCGCTATGCCGACAAGATGGGTGTGAAGATTGGCGAAGAGGACCTGAAGAAAATTCTGGGCGAACTGGTCGGGCAGTATCCGGCCGAGTATCGCCGACGGGCCCTCGAGGCGCGCGGCCTGCCGGGCAAAGGGTATGAGTCGTACCTGAGCCGGGGGGAAACCCAGATGCGCGCCAAACTGATGTTGTCGAGCCAGGGCCAGATGTCGAAATTCGAACTCTGGGAACTCTTCCGCGCCGCGAACGAAAAGATCGGTCTGGATTTCGTGGATTTCCCCGTGACCAAGTTCAAGGATCAGGTGCAGGTGGCGGACCAGGACCTCGAGGCCTATTACAACGACCATAAGGAAGACTTCCGCGTGGGCGCCAAACGGCGCTATGCGTACGCGATTCTGCCCCGCAAGGCGATCGAGCAGAACGTCGGGCCGTTCCAGGAGTCCGAAATTCAGGCGTATTACGACGCGCACAAGGAAACCTATGAGGAGCCCCAGGGAGCGCGTCTGCGCCAGATTGTGGCCAAGTTCGACGAAAAGCCCAACATGACCGAGCCGGAACGGACGGCCATGACCTCCGCCACCCTCCAGAAGGTCGAAGGGTTCAAGGCGCAGCTCAAAGCGGACAACTCGAACTTCGGTGACCTGGCCAATTCGCTCTCCGAAGACCCCGACAACGCTCCCGCCGGCGGGGCGAGCAAACTCGATGGGCGCATCAAGGTCGCGGGCGGCTGGCTTACGGAAAAAGACACCGCGCGCTTTGGTGCCGCCTTCATCACCGCCGCCCTGGCGCTGAAGAAGGGCGAGGTCAGCAAGCCGGTGGTGCTCGAGAAAAACGGTCAACCGTTCGGGTATGCGGTTATTTTGTGCGACGACGTGCGGCAAGCCGGTACGCCGGCCCTCGAGACCATCCGCGACCGGATGCTCGGCGATATGCGCAAACAGTATTACACGGAATCTATCGCCAGCTGGAATGATTACCTGACCGAGAGCGGGGCTTTGAAAAGTTACACCTCGATTCCGGGGCTGGCCAAGGATCTGGGCATGGAGTGCGGCGAGACCACGTGGGCGCTGACGACTGCGATGAGCCTGCCGACCGAAAAGAAGGGCGTGATGATCCGTCTGGGGCAGGAAGACCTCTCGTATGTGAACGACAGCCTGACGCTCTCGAAGACCGAACCGGCGGCGGCGCGTTCGGAACTGATCGTGTCGAACAGTCCTACGGGGGCGTCCAGCGATGTGGCCGTCACCGTGTTGCAGCTGATCGAGGAAAAGCCGTCCGAAATCCCGCCCCTGGCGGACCACAAGACGAAGACGCAGGTCACAGACGCCTACAAGACGGTCAAGGCGCGTGAGTTGATGAAGAAGGCTGCCGAGGACTTTGCCGCCCAGAGCAAGGATCTCGAGACAATGAAGAAACTGGCCACCGAGCAGAAACTCGAGGTCAGCACGACCACGCTGTTCACCCGCAACAGCCCGGCGCCCGAACTGCCCGGTGAATTGACGGATTTCGTCAGCGATTCGCTGGTGGCGAAGAAGGGCGACGTGCGGACGAGCGCGGTGGAAGCGTTTGGCTCGAAAAACAAAGAGGCGGATCATTATGTGGTGTGGTGCCTGCGCGAGGTAGAAGAGGCTGACCGCAAGAAATTCGACGAGCAACTGCCCACGTTGCTGGCGCGCACGATGACCAGCAAGCAGTACAGTTTCCTCGAAGAGTGGCTCCTGGACCATCGCAACAGCCTGAAGATGAAGGAAGAGGCGGCGGCGGCGGCCAAGGGGAAGAAGTAACAGGCCACGTCGAGCGGCAGGAAATGGGCCGGGACCCCGACGGGGCCCGGCGGGATACCTAAACGCGCAGAGCCGGACGGAGCGAACCCGAGGCTCTGCGCGTTTGTATAAAACAGGGGAAAAATGGTAGTTCCCAGGTCAAATTGTTGCCATAATTTTTCTGAAAGAGGAGTGCATACCCATGTTGGAACATTTGGAAATGGCCCCACCGGACCCCATTCTCGGTTTGACCGTGGCCTTCAAGGAGGATCCCCGGCCCGAGAAGATCAATCTGGGCGTGGGCGTTTTCAAAGACGCCCAGGGCCGGACCCCCATCCCGGCCTGCGTCAAGAAGGCCGAGGAGCGGCTTCTGAGACAGGAAGCCACCAAGTCCTATCTCCCCATTGACGGCTCGCCCGAGTACGCGACAGCCGTCCAGGATCTCCTCCTGGGGGCTGCGCATCCGGCCCGCGTCGCCCGACGGGTGGTGACCGTCCAGACCCCCGGCGGTACCGGGGGGTTGCGGGTGGCGGGCGACTTTCTGCGCCGGGCGTTGCCTGCGGCCGCCCTGTGGGTGAGCGATCCGACCTGGGCCAACCACTTCCAGATCTTCAATGCGGCCGGTTTCGAGGTGAAAACTTACCCCTACTACGATGCCGCCGCGAAGGGGCTGGACTTTGCCGGAATGCTCGGCGCCCTCCGGACGATTCCCTCGGGGGATGTGGTGTTGCTCCACGGCTGTTGCCACAACCCGACAGGCATTGACCCCACCCCCGCCCAGTGGCGCGAAATCGCGCAGACGCTGGTCGCGCGGAACCTGTTCCCGTTGGTGGACTTCGCGTATCAGGGCCTGGGTCATGGGATTGAAGAGGACGGCGAAGGGTTCCGCATCCTGTGCGAAAGCTGCCCCGACCTCCTGGTTGTCTCCTCGTTCTCGAAAAACTTCGGTCTGTACAACGAGCGGGTGGGCGCGCTGACGGCGCTGGCCTCGACCGAAGAGGCCGCCAGACGGGTTCTGAGCCACCTGAAGGTGATGGCCCGTGTCAACTACTCGAACCCGCCCTCGCACGGCGCGGCAATCGTGGCCACGGTTCTCGGTGACCCGGTACTGCGGGC
>DAOPYU010000157.1:0-9551 GCA_035353095.1 Candidatus Sumerlaeota bacterium
CGGTATCCCCGAAAACCACCACCGAGCCGTCCTGCTTGAGCGCCAGACTGTGGAACTGTCCTCCCGAAACCGCGACAAAGTTTTCGTTCGGTGAAGGCAGATTGCACTGACCGTAGTTATTGGTTCCCCAGGCGAGAATCGAACCCGGCGTGGCAGCGGTCCCTTTCGAAGACCCCATCAAAAGAAACAAGGCGCAGAGAACTGCGGGGAACGAGATGGACCTGATAGGGATTATCGGACGTCTGGACATATCCAAGAAAGATCTCCTTGAGTGGCTTGGGATTGTTTCAAACCGGGATTCAGCCTCACACGACAAATTGCTTCCATTTATAGTATGGCATGATTGAAAAGGCGTTTCCAGAAAATTTCCCGCATTCGGGCATTTTGACCGGTGGCGCTGACGGACACGCCAAACAACAAAAGTCCCGATTTCCTCAGAGGAAAATCGGGACTTCATTTTTCGCCGAATAAATTCGACAGATTATTTGGTAGCGGGGGCCGGACTCGAACCGACGACCTTTGGGTTATGAGCCCAACGAGCTGCCAACTGCTCCACCCCGCGTCGTTAACACTTACATACCTTACACCACAGATCCCCTCTCCCGCAAGTCTTAATTTTAATTATTTCAGACTTCCCGGAAGAGACCTGCCCGGCCGGTTACTTTTCTTCCTTGGGGGCAATGAACTTGGCGAAGCGTTTCTGGAACTTCTCCACGCGTCCGGTGGTATCAATGAACGTCTGCTTCTCGGTGAAGAAGGGGTGGCAGCTCGAACAGGTTTCCAGCACCACGGTGGGATATTCTTTCCCTTCAAACACTTCGACTTTGCCATCGAGTTTCGTGGACGAGTTGAGCCACTTGGTATTGCAGGACGCACAGCGATACTGCACGAGTCCTTCTTCCGGATGAATTCCCTTTTTCATGACAGGCTTGACTCCTGTGAGCGAATGTCTTGCCAGCGGCGCCGCCTCAGGGTGTTGATTTCCAGCGACTTCCCGCTCTCTCCTGCCCTGTCCCGTCAGTCACCGGCACATGGCAAGAGTGGGACTATGCCTGTTTTGAAACCGTCTGTCAAGCATGAAAGATAATTGCTGCATTTTTTTATGTTTCACGGTAGAAACAAGCGACATTTCTGCCCGGGAGGCAACCCAGATACCCCTCATGAACGAACCGACCTACTACATCACCACCCCGATTTACTATGTGAACGCCGAACCCCACATCGGGAGTTCCTACACCACAATCATGTGCGACATCCTGCGGCGGTACCATGATCTGCTTGGATTTAAGACTTATTTCCTGACCGGCACCGACGAACACGGAGAGAAGATTTTCCGCGAAGCGCAGGCCAAGGGACGCGATGTCCGCCAGATGGTGGACGAAATCTCCCAGACCTTCCGCAGTCTGTGGCCCCAGTTGAACATCACGAACAATGACTTCATCCGGACGACCGAAAAACGCCACATTGAGGTCGTTCAACAGATTTTGCAAAAGACGATGGACAGCGGCGACATCTACGAGGCCGAGTACGGCGGCAACTACTGCGTGGCCTGTGAGCGCTACTACAGTGACCGCGACGTCGAGGCCAACCCCGGGGTCTGCCCCATCCATGAATCGAAGCTCGAGTTTATCAAGGAGAAGAACTACTTCTTCCGGCTGCGCAAGTATCAGGACTGGCTGCGCGAGAAGATCGAGAGCGAACCGGGCTTCCTGCAACCGGAACAGTACCGGCGCGAGGTGCTCTCGCTCCTGCGCGAGCCGCTCGAGGATCTCTGTATCTCGCGGCCCGCCGAGCGCCTCCACTGGGGCATTCCCCTTCCTTTTGACAAGAATTACGTAACGTACGTCTGGTACGACGCGCTGGTCAACTACGTCAGCGCCCTGGAGTACCCCGACGGCGAGAAATTCAAGACCTTCTGGCCCAACGCCACCCACATGATCGCCAAGGACATTCTGCGCCAACATGCCGTGTACTGGCCGTGCATGCTCAAAGCGGCCGGGATCGACTGTTTCAAACGGCTGCGGGTGCATGGTTACTGGACCGCGGGCGGGAAGAAAATCAGCAAGAGCCTGGGCAACGCACTGGACCCGCGCGATGAGGTCGCCCGCTACGGCCTGGACGTGTTCCGATATTTCCTGGCGCGCGAGATGTCCTTCGGCGCCGACGGCGACTATAACGCCCAGGCGCTCGTGGCGCGCAACAACGCTGAACTGGCCAACGACCTGGGCAACCTGCTCTCGCGCGTGACCGCGATGATCGAAAAATATTGCGGCGGCGTCATGCCCGACGTCCAGAACCCGACCGAGGAAGACACGGCGCTCCTGACGCAGCTTCAGGGACTCGCGGACGCCCTGCCCGACCATCTGGAAAACACGACCGTTCACGTGTTCCTGGAAAAGGTGATGCAGGTCGTGGCGGCCACCAACCGCTATGTGACATCGCAGGCCCCCTGGACGCTGATGAAAGCCGGGAATATCGAACGCGTTTCGACCGTGCTGGCCGTCACCTCGCAGGCTCTGTGCGGATTCGGACAGTTGCTCTACCCGGTCATGCCCGAAAAGATGGCCGCGCTGCTGGCCGCCTATGGACAGGGGAAACCGGAACGTCTGACTCTGGCCCCCGTGACTCCCGGAACGAAGATCGAACCGGCCAAGGCGCTTTTCCCCCAACTGGAACTGGCCGAAAAACCCGAAGCCGCCAGCGCCCCGGTGGCGGACGAGAAAGTGGAGGAGAAACCCAAACCTCCGGTAGCTCCCCAGAAACCGGAGATCGAGTTCGACGACTTTGCCAAGGTGGACCTGCGCGTGGCCACCGTGCTGGAAGCCGAACGGGTGCCCAAGACCGACAAACTCCTGCGCCTGACGGTGGACATCGGGTTCGAGACGCGCCAGATCGTGGCAGGAATCGCCGAACACTACACGCCGGAACAGATGATCGGGCGGCAAATCGTGGTGGTGGCCAATCTGGCGCCGCGGAAACTGCGCGGCCTGACCTCGCAGGGAATGCTGCTGGCCAGCCGGTCGGGCGGCAACGTGTTCGTGCTCGATCCCAACGCGCAGTCGCTACCGGGTTCCGAGGTTTCCTGATTCCGCTTCATTCAATGAACGAAACGGAAGGATATTCGAATGCCGCCTTATCGCTGGCAGGCAATCCTGTTCGATCTGGATGGTACGATCACCGACTCGGCGCCGGGGATTCTGAATTCGGCGCGCCATGCCATCGCGAAGATGGAATTGGATGAATCGCGCACGGGCGACCTGCGGCGGTTCATCGGCCCTCCACTCGAGTATTCCTTTCGGACCACCTTCGGCCTAAACGAGTCGGACGCCTGGCGGGCCGTTGAATGCTACCGTGAGTATTACGCCGAACGGGGAATCTGGGAGAACACGCTCTACCCCGGTATCCGCGAGTTGCTGGAAAACCTGTCCCAACAATCGGGCTGCTGGGTCGCGCTGGCCACGGCGAAACCCGAACCGTTCGTGGATCGGATTCTCGATCACTTCGGGTTGGCCGGTTTCTTCAATACGGTAGTCGGCAGTTACCTGGACGGACGGCGGACCGACAAGGGGGAGATCATCGCCGAGGCGTTGACCCGCCTGCCTGCCGGAATTTCCCGCGACCGGGTCTGCATGGTGGGCGACCGGCGCCACGACATCGCAGGCGCCCACACACACGGCCTGACGGCCATCGGCGTCACTTACGGATACGGTTCACGAGAAGAACTCCAGGAAGCCGGGGCGGACCGGGTGGTGGAATCGGTTCAGGAACTGGCTCGATTGCTGGGACTGCCGGAAAAAACGGAATGACGCATCCGTGCGATGCGATCCGATCATACACATGAATGACTCGAGAGAAAGGATGATGCCCATGCGGTTCCTGAAACAAACGCTCGTATTCCTTTTCCTGATGATGTGGACATTCCCCGGGTTTGCCCAGGAGAAAGAGAACAAACCGTCGGAAAACAAGCCGCAAGCCAGGTACACCTATCAGCGCGATGTGGTCTATGGCCACAAAGACGGGATGGCGTTGACGTTCGATGTGGTCAAACCGCTCAAGAACGCCAACGGCGCCGGGATTCTCTGGATGATCAGCGGCGGGTGGTTCTCTTCCTGGACGCCGCCGGAAAAACTCGAGGGGATGTACAACCACCTGACGGAAAAGGGGTTCACGGTGTTTCTGGTCCGCCACGGCAGCGCCCCGAAATACAAGGTGCCGGATGCCATCGAGGACGTGCGGCGCGCGGTTCGTTTCATCCGTAAGACAGCGGCGAATTACGGGGTGGACCCCGAGCGTCTGGGTGTGACCGGGGCCAGCGCGGGCGGGCACCTCTCGCTGATGCTCGGAACCGCCTCGGACCCGGGTGACCCGAAAGCCGAAGACGAAGTGTTGCGCCAGAGCGACCGGGTGGCCTGCGTCGTGGCGTACTTCGGTCCGACCGACCTGCGCCCGTGGGTGAAAGAGGGCACGAAGATGTCCACCGACTTCCCCGCTCTGCTGTTCGAAGAGAAAAAAGCGCTCGACTGCTCTCCTCTGCTTCAGGTCAGCAAGGACGACGCTCCCACCCTCCTGTTGCACGGAGACAAAGACACGCTGGTCCCCCTGGATCACAGTGAGAAAATTCTCGACGCGTTCAAGAAGGCGGAGGTCCCCTGCGATTTGATCGTCATCAAGGGGGCCGGTCACGGCTTCGAAGGAGACGACGACCGGCACGCCCGCGAGGCGACAGTGGCCTGGTTCGAGAAATACCTGGTACCGAAGAAATGACCTTCCATTAAAATATCTACAGAGTCACATCCATTACTCGGCCGGAGAACCGCTCAGCGTTTCTCCGGCTTCGAGTATCACTTCATAAAAACCGTCCTTTTTCTCCACCCCCTGCCGGTTCCATCGGACCGATTTCCCGCCGAAAGGATCCGCAAGCCGCACGTGCGTTTTGCTCGGAGACTCGATGCGCACGGTGCGGGTCTGGCCTCCCGCGCGTTCGGCGCTGACCTTGAATCCCCCTTCCGCCCGCAGGTTGACGAACGAGACGTCCTTCCAGGCCCCGGGAAGCGCGGGGAAAACGCGAATCGTACCCCCCCAGCTCTGCATCAGCATTTCATGCACGGCCTGACTGGCGGCAAAATTACCTTCCAGCGTGAAGGGACGGTACTGGAAATTGGACAGACCGCTCTTCGTCTGGTCTCCGTTGACATGGAACCCGTTCCGCAGGATGAAGGCCTTCAGGTAAAGATCCAGATAATGCCAGGCTTCTTCGGCCCGGCCCGCGCGCGCTTCGAGGCACGCCGCCCAGGAAAAACTATACCCGCACCAGGCGCTGGTACCCAGTTTCTTCAACTGGTCCAGCGAGGCCAGAATCACCTGCCGGTCGTGGTCCGTTCCGTCCACGGTCAAAGTCCCGAGTGGATGGATCGCCATGAGGTGCGAATGGTGCCGGTGCGATTCCTTGAGCGGCTCACCTGCCGTGAGACACAGCGCGCCAGCCTCTCCCTCCACAGCCAGAGGATCGAGATTCGCCAGCACCCCTTTCCATTCCTCCGCCTCCGCTGCTTTTCCCAGTTCCGAAGCCATTTCGGCCAAGGCCCCGTAGAGCCACCGCAGGATCGCCAGATCGAAATTCGTGTTGGGTTTCATCCACGCCTGGAGCGAATTGTCGTGGATTTCGGGTGAAGAGGAGAGCGGCAGTTTCAGTTTGCCATCCGCTCCCGGCTTCAGGAGCGCCTTGAGGGAGATTCCGATTTCCCGGCAATAGGGGTACCCCTTCTGTTCGAGGAACACGCGATCCATCGTATAGCGCCAGTGCAGGTAGAAGGCCTGGGCCACCCAGGCGCCCATTGTGGGGGACAGGGCGTACTGGCTCCATCCGGCCAGCGGCTGGCCGTCCAGCCCCATCACGCCCGGCACAACGGCGCCGGGTGTTCCGTAGAAATCGCGCGCAAATTCCCGATGGCGCGGCAACAGATTCCACATGAAATCGAGGAAAGCCTCCCCTTCTTCAAAACGGCCCGAACTCAGATAGGCCCAATAAGTCAGTTGGGTATTCAGGTCGTGGTGAAAATCGCCCTTCCAGGGAGGCAGCGTCCCGGCGTCGGCAGTCCAGACCGCCTGCAGCGGCATCGGGGGCGCCCCCTTGCGCGACGCCGCGCCATAGAAATACTGAACCAGATCGTATTGCTGCTGGGCCCGGGCGTCCGGCACCCGTACCCCGGAACGCGCCCAGAACCCATCCCACCAGGCCACGTGGGGCTTTTTCAAATCCTCATAGCCCCGTTGAAGCGCCTTCTCTGTGCGTGTGCGGGCAAGCGCCAGGGGATCGGCTTCTTCGCGATTGCTCGTGATTGCCAGAGCCAGCACCGTCGCGCCCGCTTCCTGTTTGGAGCGCACCACGACGGCATACTTGAGCCCCAGCGCGGCTTCCTGTTCGAGCCAGACCTCCCCCGCTTCGCGTCCGGTCTTCGCCGCCGGGTATCCGAGCTTCGCTACCGAATCGGGAACCCGTAATTGGAACTCAGGCGCCGGACCGGGAATGGTCATCATCGCCACCGGCTCGCAGGCGCTGAAGAAGACGCGCAGTTCCCGATCCCCCAGTTGGGCGCGGCCTTCGGCCTTCGCCAGATCCAGGTCGAAGCTTTTGACGGCCGTTCCAGCCGGGAAGGTCAATTCCAGACGCCCCCCGGGCAGTTTGGTCGGATAGGGGATCTGATCGTACGGGGCATCGAAAAGGCGGGAGATTTCGGCCTGATTCTTCTCCTGGACCAGGCGTTGAATCGTGGCGTAGTTCCAATCCTTCTGTTTGAAGATGTCCGGGGTCCGCAGATCCCACAGATCGCCGCGGTCGAGCGAGAGGCGAATCACGTTGCCTTCTCCCCAGAGCAGTCCCCCCGTCAGACCGTTTCCCAGGGGAATGGCCTCGTCCCAAGTCTTGATGGGGGCTTCCAGTTTCAGGTTCGACAGGGCCGCCGGTCCGGCGGGGCTTTCACCAGCCCCCTCCGCTCCGGTGGTCCGGGACATCAGAGAAATTCCCGCCATCAAAGCAGTCCCTCCAAATAACAGGGCTCGCCGGGTCAACATGATCCTGATCTCCTTTCGCGTACTGTCGAAAAATCTATCCGGGATTTCACTTGCGCTGGAATGACGAAGAGGACAATTCGGCTGGCACCCCGGGTTTCGTCCCCCTTGAACCTTTGAAAACAGCAGTTGAACATCCCGCCACGGCTTTCCTTTCAGGCGGGCGAGACGCCCGCCCTCCCAGAAATGCCCCCTTTCAGGGGAAGAAAGCGGTTCCCGGGACCGCCAATCTCCTGATTGGCGTGGTAAGACAAAACCTCGCCCCAAAGGGGACAGAGCCAAGACCGGTTTTTGCCCCCAGACACATAAACCAGAAAACCGCAGTTGAACATTCCCGCCACGGCTTTCCTTTCAGGCGGGCGAGGACGCCCGCCCTCCCAGAAATGCCCATTTTCAGGAAAAAATCCTGTTCAGCAGACATCCCGAGACATGCGGACGTTCCTCCAATGAAGAAGTCCGCTCCTGTTCCTTGACGTCTTTTCGCTTTTTAAGAAATTCCTTCCACAACGGCCTATTCTCTGACAGCCGGGGGCAACAGGGCAATCTCGGAAATCGTCGGACCTTCACTCGCCTTCTGAATCTGAAGCCGGAACCAGCGGCCCTGGACCGGGTCGAACTTCAACTCGGCCTTCTTGCCCAGCTTCGTTCCCGAGACAATCGTCTTCCAGGAATCCCCGACCTTGTACTGGAATTCATACTGGCCAACGCGATTGCCATACTCCTCGTTCACGACCGCCCGCCCCACGGGACATTCCTTCCCCAGATCCACTTCGATCCAGGCCTGAGACGTACCGTTGTCGGTGGCCCAGCGCGTCTCCTCATCCCCATCAAACGCCATCTGGGGACCGTATTCATTCTTTTTGCCCTCGAAGACATTCGAAGCGGTGGCGGGTTTTCCCTGCGCCAGAGAGGGCCCGCCGGTACGCACGGCCAGCGGTTCGATCTCTCCCGCCGGTCCGTCCAATTCCAGAACCAGTGTCGTGGTGACCGGCTTGCGCTCGGCCTTCGGGACCTCCAGCCGGACCGCGTCGGCGGTCTGTTCCATCTTCACCGCGGCGCCGCCAAACAGAGTCGCGGACTTGATTTTCTTCGGAATCGCGGGCAACACCAGCGGCCCTTCCGCCGGCCATTCAAAAATCTGGAGATAGATTCGATTGTCCTTATAGGTGGAAGCGCCCCATTTGCCCGGCTTGAAGGGCCCGCCATGAGTCCCATAGACCGACTCGCCGTACTCTTTGAGCCATTTGCCTTCCTCGAGGAGCCGCTCGACCTGGCGCGGCTCGATGCGCCCGTCGGGCATCGGCCCGACGTTGAAGAGCAGGTTGCCGTCCCCGCCGGAGGTGCGCAGGAGTGTCCGCAGGCACTCTTCAAGGGACTTCATCTGGTCATTCGGCTTGAAGGACCACTGCTGGCAGATCGTCATGCAGGTTTCCCACGGCCGCGTCCGGTTGAATCCGCCGATGCGCTGCTCGGGCGTATCGTGGTCGGCGGGCAGGCCGCAGCGGTCGTTGATGATGATGTCGGGTTGGAGTTCGCGAATCATTTTGAACAATTTTTCGGCGTCCCAGTCCTTTTCCGTCCCGCCCAGCCCGTCGAACCAGAGCATGTCAATCTTGCCGTAGTTGGACATGAGTTCGCGGACCTGGCCGTGCAGGTACTCGAGGTATTTCGCATGGTTTTCGGTGCGATAATCAGGGTGGTGCCAGTCGGGCTGGGAGTAATAGAACCCAACGGGCATGTTGGCGCGACGGCAGGCGTCCACATACATCCGGACGATGTCCTTGCGGTACGGGCTTTTCGGGCTCATGATGCCGTAGTCGGAGTATTTCGTCTCGAAGAGGGAGAATCCGTCGTGGTGGCGGGTAGTCAGGACCATGTAGCGCATCCCGGCCTCTTTCGCGATGCGGACCCACTCGTCGGGGTTGAATTCGGTCGGGTTGAACTTCGTGTAGAGGGTGTCGTACTCCTCGACGGGCACTTCGCCCTTTTCGCCTCCGGTCCCGCGCCGTTCCCCCCCGCGCGACCAGCCGATTTCCGTTCCCCGCAGACTCACGGGCCCCCAGTGGATGAACATGCCGTAGCGCAGACTCTGCCACCCGGCCACCCGCTCGGGCTTGGCCTTGAGCCAGGGTTTTTGCGCGTCATCCGCCGGGGTTGCCTGCGCCAGGGCCAGGCTGGCGCTTCCCCATACCATCCACAAAGCGATCCATTTCAACCAATTCCTCATGACAATACTTCTCCCTCTCTCGCTCAACCCTTCCCGCAGGAAAAACCGAGAAAATAAAAGATCTACCGAAAATAATGCGGTCCCTACTCATCCCCAGCCCCACAACTCGGGGAATCTCATTCAGAAACACCCAGATTGCAGGCATGCAGATCGCCATACGACTTGGTACCATTCGTCGGGTTGTACAAGTTGTTGATGAATTCAGGTCGTCTTTCTTTGATATATTGAGCCTTGGGGTCCATGGTTCCCTTGCCAT
>DAOPYU010000158.1:0-1627 GCA_035353095.1 Candidatus Sumerlaeota bacterium
CGGCCAGACCGCTCATGTCCGGTTTCATTTTGGCGATCTTGCCGCTGTGCCAGACGAAATAGACCGTTCCGTCCTCCTCCTCGAAGAGCGAGGCGTCTATCTCATCGCCCAGCCGTTCGTTCGGCTGCATGTCCACATACGGCCCCTCCGGCTTGCCGCTCGCGCTCTTCAGCAGACCGCTGCCGGACGTCTTCGCCGTCCCGTCCCAACCGGGCATGCTGTACGTGAGCCAGAAGGTCCCCTTGAGGTAATGGATTTCGGGCGCCCAGAGCGACATTTTCTTCTCCAGGTACGGTTTGTGCCAGGGGCTGTCCCCATATTTCCAGACAAACCCCATCGGCTCCCATTTCCCGGTCAGGGTTTTGGACTTCCAGATCTGAATCCCCTCGTTGTAACCCCAGAACGGCTCGACCGTGCCGGTCATGTACCAGGTCCCGTCGGGTCCGCGACAGATCGAGGTGTCGCGCAGGGGCGTGTCCATGAGTTTGCGCAGACCGGGCAGCCGGACGGCGTCCTGGACGGGCGGGGCCAGCGGCGCCACGGCCTCGAACACGTCCACCTTCTTGATCTGCCCCTTTTCGTCGAACCGCATCGGGGAAAGACAGGTCTCGCGATGGTAGCCGTCGCCGTCCGGAATGTGGAACCGGTGGTACGCGATGACCCACTCGTCGCGCCCGGAAATCTGGACCACGGAATGGTGGCCGGCGCCCTTGACCACCCCGCTCTGCATCAGAATGGGGTTGTTTTCCGCGTTCTTGAAAGGCCCGAGCGGCGAGTCCGACGTGGCGTACGAGACGCAATACCGGGGATCGCGCGTGTCGTACTGTGACCACATCAGGTAGTAGATCCCGTTGCGCTTGAAGACAAAGGTGCCCTCGCCGAAATCCTTCGGGGTGATGCGCTTGACGGCGGCGGGATCGTAGGAAATCATGTCCTCGTTCAACTTCACCGCGTTGCAGTTCCCGTTGCCGAAATAGAAGTAGGCCGACCCGTCGTCGTCCACAAACACCATCGGGTCAATGACCTGGCATTGATAGGCGTCTTTGGCCACCAGCGGTTTCCCCAAGGGGTCCTTGAAGGGGCCTTCGGGCTTATCCCCGACGGCCACACCGATGCTCTGCTCGGCCGAGTAATAGAAGTAGTATTGGCCGTTCCGTGTCGCGATACACGGCGCCCAGGCCCGGCCTTTCGCCCACTTCAGATCTTTCGGAAAGTCCAGAATGACCCCCTCGTTCTTCCACGCCTGGAGGTCCTTCGAGGACCAGCACTGGAAGGAGGTGGAGTTCCAGTCGGAGTTGCCGTCCGTGGTCGGGTAAAGATAATACGTGTCCCCGAAAACCGCGATGTTCGGGTCGGCGTTGAAACCGGGCAGGACAGCCGGAGGAGCCGGACGCTCCGTCTCCGGCGCAGCCGGACAGGCCACGGCGAAGGAATCGGGGGCGGCCCCCATCAGGCCAAACAAGACGCCCACGGCCAGCATCATGCCCCTGGGGCATTTCGAGAACAAATAATCGCAAACGGTTTTCATGGTCAAGGTTCCTTTTCTGGCTCTCAACTCGTTGGACCGGCAGAAAATTTCCCCAGACAAGGAGGATGCTCGAAGCCGGTGAACGGCAAAACAGACCAT
>DAOPYU010000158.1:1727-9495 GCA_035353095.1 Candidatus Sumerlaeota bacterium
GAAATCCCGACCCTGCCGACGAAAACGTCGGCCCTTCACGGGCGGGACGCCCGTGCCACCTCCGAGTCATCCCCATTTTTGCGGGACGGGGAACTTCCCTGCATCCCCCCCCCCGAGCGACAACCTCACAATTCGCCGGACAATGAGGAGTTCCCGGGTTGTCCTCCGTTTCCCTCACTTTTGAGCTCGACGCCAACGCGACCACCCGGTACTATTCAAGCGCGATAAGAAACGACTCTGACAACAAGCCGGTCTCCATGACCGGCAACGCTTCAGAAAAACAAAGACTCGTGTTAAAGGAGAGCCTCCATGTCTGTCCCCCCCAATCGTCCAGTCTGGAAAAGCAGGGCCTGTATCTGGGTGTTTGCCGTATTATTTCTGGCCCCTCTGTCGGGTGGGTACGCGGCCAGTTCCTCCCTGCCGCGAAGCACACCGGAAGCGCAAGGGATTTCCTCAGAGGCCATTTTCAATTTTGTCAAAGCGGCGGACAAGAACATTGATGCAATGCACAGTTTCATGATCGTGCGGCATGGCCATGTTATCTCCGAGGGGTGGTGGAAACCCGAAGCGGCGGACAAACCCCACATCCTGAACTCGGTCAGCAAGAGTTTCAATGCCACGGCCGTGGGGCTGGCGATTCACGAGGGGAAACTGAGCCTCGACGACCCCGTCCTGAAATTCTTCCCGTCCGATGCCCCGGCGGACCCGTCCGACAACCTCCAGGCCATGAAGGTGCGCGATCTGCTCACCATGAACTGCGGCCACGATGTGGAACCGAAGATTGTGGACGAGGCTCCGTCGGTGAAGCAATTCCTGGCCCATCCCGTTCCCTGCAAGCCGGGCACGCATTTTCAGTACAACACGCTGGGCAGTTATGTGCTGTCGGCCATTGTCACCAAGGTGACCGGACAGACCTCGCTCGACTACCTGAAACCCCGGTTGTTTGAACCGCTGGGAATCGAGAATCCCCGATGGGACAGCAGCGCCGAAGGCTACTCGCTCGGGGGGTACGGATTGTTCATCCGGACGGAAGACCTTGCCAAGTTCGGCCAACTCTATCTCCAGAAGGGAAAGTGGGAGGGCAAGCAGTTGATCCCGCAGGAATGGGTTGAACAGGCCACGTCCCGACAGGTGCCGAACGCGGATGAAAAGGATCACTCGCAGATCGGTTCAGACTGGCAGCAGGGGTATGGTTTTCAATTCTGGCGGTGCCGGCACAATGTCTATCGCGGCGATGGCGCGGGGGGACAATTCTGTATTGTGATGCCCGACCAGGATGTGGTGATTGCCATCACAGCCGATCACGCCAACATGCAGGCGCAACTGGATGCCGTCTGGGAGAATCTGCTGCCGGCCTTTCAAGCCCAGGCGCTTCCCGAGAATGCCGCCGCGCAGGAAAAACTGAAACAGGCGATTGCGGGTCTGGTTGTCCCTCCAGAAAAGAACAAGAATTAATTGGAGAGAGAATCCGAAGGAAAATTCCGGGGGGAAAAGTGGAGTCAAATTCGAGAACGCCTGAAAGAGGGAAACATGAAACGATCTCCGATCACCCTGTTCCTCATTCTCGCAGCCGTTTACGTTTCGCCGATTCGGGCGGCTGAATCGACCGCTGGAGCCCCGGATTTCGGCCCCAATGTCCTCATCTTCGATCCCTCGGTTTCCGCGGCCGACATTCAGGCTCGGATCGCTCCCATTACAACCCGGATGGAAGCCAACCAGTTCGGACCGGAACGCTACGCGATCCTCTTCAAGCCCGGCACCTACGATGTTCCCGTCAAGGTCGGATTCTACACACAAGTCGCCGGACTAGGCCGGAATCCCAACGACACCGTCCTCAACGGCAAGATCGTCGCCAGCGCCCAATGGATGCGCTACAACGCCACCTGCAATTTCTGGCGCGCGGTGGAGAATCTCTACGCCCGCAACGAAACAGGAATGCTCTTCGCCGTTTCGCAAGGGACCGAGCTGCGCCGTCTCCACATCGCCAACAGCCTGACCCTGGCGGAGAACGGCTGGTCCAGCGGCGGGTTCTTCGCCGACTGCAAGATTGATGGAGAGGTCAACTCCGGCTCTCAGCAGCAGTGGCTCGCCCGCGATTCGAAGTTCGAGAAGTGGAACAAGTGGAACTGGAACCAGGTCTTCGTCGGGTGCGAAGGCGCTCCCGCCGGGAATTTTCCCGAGCAGGCTTACACCGTCGTGGACAAAAGCCCCGTCACGCGGGAAAAGCCCTATCTGGTTTTTGAAAAGGGACAGTATGCCGTCGTGGTTCCCGATCTTCGGAAAGACGCGGCCGGTGTTTCCTGGGAAAAGGGCACCGCGCCGGGGAAAACCATTCCGCTCGACCAGTTCTACATCGCCCGGTCCGACAGGGACACCGCCGCCACGATCAACGCCGCACTCAAGGCCGGCCAGCACCTGCTCTTGACGCCCGGGCGCTATTCTCTCAGCGAATCCCTCCGGGTCACAAAACCCGACACGGTGGTTCTGGGGATCGGATACGCAACCCTCATGCCCGAGGGGGGTGTCCCGGCCCTTGAAATCGCGGACGTGGATGGCGTGAAGGTCGGCGGAATCCTCTTCGATGCCACCCGCAAAAACACCCGGACGATCCTCCAGGTCGGCCAGGCGGGCAGCGCTCTGTCCCATGCCGAAAATCCCATTTGTCTCTACGACATTTTCGTGCGGGTCGGGGGCGGTATTGCAGGACAGGCCGACTGCATGGTCACGCTCGACGCCAACGACATCATTGCCGACAACCTCTGGCTCTGGCGCGCCGACCATGGCGAAGGAGTCGGCTGGAACGACAATAAGAATGAAAACGCGATCGTGGTCAATGGGCGGGATACCACGATTTATGGCCTTTTCGCGGAACACACGCAGGGGTACCAGACCGTCTGGAACGGTGAAAATGGCCATCTCTATTTCTACCAGTCCGAGATGCCCTACGACGTTCCCAGCCAGGGCGCCTGGAAGCATGGAACCGTCAACGGTTTCGCTTCCTACAAGGTGGGCGACCACGTAAAAAACCACGAGGCCTGGGGGATGGGCGTCTATTGCTACTTCAGCCAGCACCAATCCATCTGGGCCGACTGTGCCATCGAGACGCCCCCCGGGGACGGGATCAAACTGCATCACCTCACCAGTATCCATCTCAACGGCGATGGGGGCATCAAACACGTGGTCAATGACAGGGGGGCCCTGGTCCAGGCGGGCGCCCGCAAGGCGACCCTCCAATAGGTCCGTTTGGCCCAATCCCCTGCCCCCCCCTGTTCAGCCCCATCGGCAAAACAAAAGATACTTGCCCGAAATAAAATTCTCCGGCGTCCGCAGGGCGCGGAACACCGGAGAAAAATCGGGTTGCAGCAGAACTCTTCCCCCTGCCGGTCCTACAGAATCCGAAGCGCGAAGGGGTAACGATACGAAATGCCGTCGTTCGCCTTGATGGCGGCGATGATTGCAAAAACAAGATTCACAACATAAAGCGCCATCAACACAAAAATACCAATAAACACAAATGTCAGAACAAAACCGATCGCCCATGCAATACTCAACGTGATCTGGAAATTCAACGCCTCGCGTCCCTGTTCCTCCACAAAAGGCATGGTATCTTTTTTCAAGAGCCAGACCACCAGTGGTCCCACAATATTACCCACAACCGGAACCACACACCCAGCCAGTCCAGCCAGGTGACACAGCATCCCCATCGTTTTTTCTTCCTTCGACATCATTCCGTCTTCCATGGAACCGTTCCTCCTCGCTGGAATCACACTCGAGACCCAGAGAACCTCTGCCGCCTCGTGAACCGACCGAATATCTGATTGACCCTGTCTTGCTTTCAACGCTATAATCCCGATTAATCGTCTCTCAGGACGTGCCCCGATGTCAAGACATATCAGGAATCGGACACGTTTCGGGAGCAATATTTCCGGGACACGATTTCTCCCTTTCCCCTGTTTGGGGGACAGGCGGAATTGAATCTCCCCGAAACGGAAGAAGCGAACGCCCGATGCGCCCTCCCATCGCCCAGAACCTCCAGGACGTTCTCGACCGCATGACCCGGGCCGCGCGCCGGGTGGGCCGCGCGCCGGAGGAAGTGCGCCTGGTGGCCGTCACCAAACTCCACCCGCCCGAGGAGATCCACCCCCTCATCGCCGCCGGGCAGACCATGCTCGGCGAAAACCGCGTGCAGGATCTGGTCGAAAAGATGGACCTTTTCGACCGGGAGCCCACGCCTCTCGAATGGCACCTGATCGGCCACCTCCAGACCAACAAGGCGCGCAAGGTCGTGGGGCGTGTGGCCCTGATCCACGGCGTGGACAGCCTGCACCTGGCCGAGGCGCTCCAGCAGGCGGCCGAAAGCGCCGACACCACCGTCGAGATCCTCCTGCAGGTAAACATCTCGGGCGAAGAGTCGAAGTTCGGTCTGGAACCCACCGAACTCGACGCGGTGGCGCGCGGCCTGGCACCCCTGGACCGCGTGCGGTGTTGCGGGCTGATGACGATGGCTCCCTTCGAGATGGAACCCGAAGAAACGCGGCCCGTCTTCCGGGGCCTGCGCGAAACGATGGAGCAACTGCGTGAGCGCGGATACGGTCACCTGGACCTGCGCCACCTCTCGATGGGAATGACGAACGATTTCGAGGTGGCGATCGAGGAAGGCGCGACCCTGGTGCGGGTGGGAACCGCGCTTTTCGCGGGAGGAGCATGACCGAGCCCCTCTTGAGCGGAGAATTCGAATGAGCAAGAAAGCCCGGCTGAAGCCGGCTTCAAAACTAAAGATAGGGCTGAAACACCCCGCCTGAAGGCGGGTGCAAAGAAGAGCCCGCTGAAGCGGGCTGAAACGTCTCTTTCGAGACGCAGTACAAAATCGGGATAAACTTTTGTCTCCCGTCGCACTCCAGAGAAGGGGTTCCCGATCTGAGAAAGAATCCGTAGGGGCGGGTTTCAAACCCGCCCGGCAGACGCTCCGGATCGAAAAGGGCGGGTTTGAAACCCGCCCCTACAGAAAATCTGGGGTCGGAAACCCCCGAACAGAGAACGACTTAAGGGTTACAAAATCGGGGGACTCGGTCCAAGTTCTCACAGAGAGAACAAACCCGGATCATCAGGGAATACCCGGAGAAAAACACAAGAGTTCCCCAAGGAATCCGTCTGCACGAACCATGAATATATTCAACACCCGCCTGGACCCCCTTCGCAGTCCCGGGTGTACTGACAGAGGCCGCCCTTTCAGGGCTGAATCCATTGGAAAAGCGAAAAGAAAAACAAGCCGGAAAAGGAGTCCTTCATGACAGAGCGTTTGGGTACGATCGGTTTTCTGGGAGTGGGTAACATGGGCGCGGCGCTGGCGCGCGGCGCGGTGAATGGCGGGCTGGTCGAAGCCCGGGCGGTGACGGTCTTCGACCTGGACCCGGCCAAGGTCCTGCGCCTGACGGCGGACCTGGGGGTTCAGGCCGCCGTTTCGGGCGCGGAACTCCTGGAAAAGGCGGACACGGTCGTTCTGGCCGTCAAGCCCCAGGCGATGCGCCAGACCCTCGAGGCCCTCGCGCCGCAGGTTCGACCCGAGCACCTCTTCATCTCGATCGCCGCCGGGATTCCCATCTCGATGCTGGAGGGCGTTCTGACGAACACGCACCGTTTCATTCGCGTGATGCCCAACACCCCGGCCATGGTGGGCCTGGGCGCGACCGGTGTGGCGCCGGGCGCGGGCGCCACGGCCTTGGACATCGAAAACACCCTGGCGATCTTCTCCTCGGTCGGTCTGGCCGTTCAGGTCGAAGAAAGTCAGATCAACGCCGTGACCGGATTGAGCGGCAGCGGCCCGGCCTATGTCTTCCACCTGATGGAAGCGCTGGCCGCCGCGGGCCAAGCCAATGGCCTGGCGCCCGAGGTGGCGGAAAAACTGGCGCTCCAGACGGTTCTGGGCGCGGCGGTCATGGCGCGCGAAACCGGTGTGGCGTTCGCCGAACTGCGCCGCCAGGTGACCTCGCCCAAGGGCACGACCGAAGCCGGGCTGAATGCGCTGGCCGAGGGAGGCTTTGTCAACCTGATCGAGCAGGCGGTGACCCGCGCCACCGAGCGGGGCCGGGAACTGGGTAAACTCTTCGAGTAATCCGGCGTAAAGCGGGTAACATTGCTGACGAAAGGAAGATTTTCCATGAATCGGAAGTCCCAGCCAGCCACGCGCCGCATATCCCCCAGGGTCTGCTTCCTGTTCCTGACACTGGCGGCGTTGCTGTCCGCGTCGTGCAGTTCGATCCCCTCCTGGCGCGGGAAATTCAACTCCGCCGCCTGGCGTCAGCAACTCCAGCCCCTGCTGAGTCCGTTCCAGAAACCCGCCCCGACTCCTCCCGCGGAACAGGTGGCTCCCCCCCCGCCTGTCGCCATCCGTCCGTCCACCGAAGAACAGAGCGAGGCGCTCCCCCCTTCCGCCAGTACGGTCACTCCCGAAATTGTACTCGAGACGACCCCTGTACCACAAAAACCGGAGGTCGCGCTGCCAGGCATGCAAAAAAACGGGACCGAAATGCCCCTGGCGGCGGAAGAAAACCCGATGCTCCCTCCGACGAAACTGGATCTGGAGACTCCGGGACAGAACGCGGAAAAAGCGGAGCTTTCTCAAGAGGAAGCCCCCCCCGAGGAGGGGGTGGAAGAAGGCGTCCTGAAAACCGCCGAGGCGGCAAAACTGGGCGACTCGACCCACGCGATTCGGATCGTCTCGACGCAACAGGGCGAACTGGCGCCGAATGCGCTGGTTCTGGTCCAGCCGGGCAAAACCCTCGAATTCCGGGTCCAGATCGCCGAAGCTCCAACCCCGACGGAATCGGAAGGCGTAAAGACCAAAACTCGAACTCCGGCCAAGACCGTCCTGAACCAGAACCGCAAGGACACGAATGATCGGAAAGCCGGGGACAAGCCGGTCGTGCGCCGTCTGTTCCTGAAAGCCTCGAAGGGGACGGTTGTCTCTTCCCTGCCGGGCAAGGCCGTCTGGCAGGCGCCGGATCAGCCGGGTCTCCAGACGCTCGACTTCACGATCGAGGAACGGGACCCTTCCGCCGGCAAGAAGTCGGAAACCCGGGTGGCGCGCGGTCAGGTGCGCGTTCAGACCCTGCATCCGTTCAATGCCACGGAATCGAAGGAAATCGAAGGGTTCCCGATCGGCCAGTACCCGGACGAAAAAAGTCCGGAAGCCAAGGCGGCGATCCAGAGCAACGCGACTTCCTACACGCCTCCACAATGGCTGGTGCGCGTGACACCCGAGCTCGAAAAACTCCACGTGAGTCCCCACTTCACCCTCTCCGAACTGGCGTTGCGGTCGGAACAGGGCAAGGAACATTTCATCGCGCTGGATCCGCGCCTCGTCTCCTTCCTGGAGTCGCTGCGGACCGCCGCGCAGAGCAAGTATGGCGAAAAAGCCCGCATCGGGGTGTTGCGCGGTTACATGTCCCCGGCAGAACGCGAACGCCTGGCCGGGCAGGGCATTCAGTATGTCCAATTCTCGCGTTATCAGTACGGCAACTGCGCCGCGATCTACCTGGACCTGACCAACAGCGGCAAAATGAGCGACCTGAACAAGGACGGGCGGGTGGACGTGGACGACGCCCGCGCGCTCGAGGAACTGGTGCGTTCCGTCCGCGCCCAACGCAAGGAAACGGGGTGGGTGGGGACCTTCGAGAAACCCCTGGAACCCGACTGGCCCCAGACGCCCTTTACCGCCTTCGACGTGCGCCCCCAGACGAAGCGGTGAGAAGAATGGACAATGGATAAT
>DAOPYU010000159.1:0-1447 GCA_035353095.1 Candidatus Sumerlaeota bacterium
ATGCAAGCGTTTAGCAGAGGGAAATTTCTTTTTTTCTTGCCGCCTGATGTTCCCCGGCATAGGATGACGCGGAAACCCACCTCGGGGGACCAGGGGGAAAGAGATGGAAATACTCGAACGATTCTTTGCGCTGCGCGAGCGCCAGACCACGGTGGGGCGCGAACTGGCGGGGGGGCTGACCACCTTCCTGACGATGTCCTACATCATTTTCGTTCAGCCTATTATCCTCTCCGCCGCCGGCATGGACAAGGGCGCCGTCATGGTGGCCACCTGTCTGGCCTCGGCGCTCGGGTCGCTCCTGATGGGGCTCCTGGCCAACTACCCCATCGCCCTGGCGCCCGCGATGGGCCACAACGTCTTTTTTGCTTTCACGCTCTGTGTGGCCCTGAAAATCCCCTGGCAGACGGCCCTGGCCCTCAATTTCCTTTCCGCCGCCCTCTTCGTGGTCCTTTCCTTCTGGGGGTTGCGCGAAAAAGTTATCACGGCCGTCCCCGAATCCCTCCACTACGCCATCGCGGCGGGGATTGGCATGCTGATCGCCCTGCTGGGTCTCGAGTGGGCCGGGATCGTGGTGGATACGCCCGATGTGCTGGTCGGACTGGGCAACCTGAAGTCCGCGCCCGCGCTGGTCAGTCTGGCTGGTCTGGCGGTTACCTCGGTTTTCCTGGTGCGCAACGTGCCCGGCGCGTTTCTCATCGGCATGGCCGTGACCTCCGCGCTGGCGCTGCTGGCCGGGGTGACACAGTTCCACGGCGTGGTTTCCGCCCCGCCGTCCCTGTCGCCCACCCTGTTCAAACTCGATTTCGCCGCATTGTTCCACATGCCGCTCGATCAGTTGTTCTCGGTCGTATTCGTCTTCTTCTTTCTCCATCTCTTCGACACGGTCGGTACTCTGATCGGGGTCGGTCAGCGGGGCGGATTCATGCGGGGGAATGAGCTGCCGCGCGCACGTCAGGGCCTGCTCGCCGATGCGCTGGCCACCGTGGCCGGGACCCTCCTGGGAACTTCGACCGTCACGGCCTACATCGAGAGCACGACCGGGGTGACGGCGGGCGCCCGCACGGGACTGGCGAACGTGTTCACCGCGCTTCTGTTCCTGCTCGCGCTGGTTTTCTACCCCGTGGCGGAAATGATCGGCGGGGGCTATACGCCGCCGGGGTCTCAGACGGCGCTCCACCCGATTCTGGCGCCCGTGCTGGTGCTGGTCGGGGTCTATATGATCACGGTGATCCGGAAGATCGAGTGGGACGATTTCAGCGAAGCCGTCCCCGCGTTCCTCACGATCATGGTGATGGTGTTCTCGATGAGCATCACCGAGGGGATCGCGTTCGGATTCATTTCATACGCGTTGCTGAAACTGGCCGCGGGCCGCTTCCGCGAGGTGCATGCCCTGGTTTATGTCTTCGCGGCGCTCTTCATTCTCCGCTATGCCTTCCTGAAGGCGTAG
>DAOPYU010000159.1:1547-9492 GCA_035353095.1 Candidatus Sumerlaeota bacterium
GGTTTATGTCTTCGCGGCGCTCTTCATTCTCCGCTATGCCTTCCTGAAGGCGTAGAGGTTGAATTTCACACAAAGACACGAAAACACAAAGGAACCCTGTATTTTTCAAAACATCTGGCGCAGCGAAGCCGCAACCGAAAATATAAACCACGAAAGACGCGAAACACTCGAAAATTCGGTTTTCGTGCCTTTCGTGGTTAAAACATCGGTTCCTGCATCCCTCTGTTTGTACTGAGAAAAACATCGCAGATTGTGTTGATTCTGCGTGATAGTAGTACGGAAACACGAAGTTCTTTCGTGTTCCTCAGAATATAAGGGGTCCAGAAACAAGTATGACAGAACCGAGTTCAACCCCTCCCGCCCTGGCGATCTATGGTGGTTCGTTTGACCCCCCGCACGTGGGGCATGTCCTGGCCGCGCACTATGTCCTGCTCTCCGCGCCCGTCTCGCGCGTGCTGGTGGTGCCGTGCGCCCAGCACCCCTTCGGCAAGTCCCAGTGCGCCTTTGAGCATCGCCTGGCCATGTGCCGGTTGGCCTTCGCGCACCTGAGCGAGGCGGTCGAGGTGCTCGACATCGAGGGAGATCGTCCCGGTCCCAGTTATACGGTGGACACCGTGCGCGAGATCGCCGCGCGGTACCCCGGCATTCCGCTGGAACTGGTCGTGGGGTCGGACATCCCGCCCGAGATGAGGAAGTGGAAAGACTTTGATGTCCTGTGTGACCTGGCGCGGGTGCGCGTCCTGCCCCGATTCGAAGAAGCAGTGGCCGACGCGTCGGATGCCGTTGACGGTTCCGGGCGGGTTTCGTTCTATCTGCCGAAGATCAGCGGCACCACCATCCGCCAGTTGATTCGCGCGGGTGGCGACCTCGCCCCGCATGTCCCCGCCGCTGTCTGCCAGTACATTGCGGAGCATGGGCTGTACCGGATGTGTCCCCCGGAGTAAGGGGGAATTGGAGGAAAAAGAAGTGAGAATAGCCGCGTTGACAGGCGCCGGGGTGTCGAAGGCCAGTGGGGTTCCGACCTTCGTCGAGATGGGCGATTTGAGGGACAAACTCAGCCGACAATACTTCGAGGCCCATCCGGAAGAGTTCTACCGGATCTTGAACGAGATGCGCGCCGTGACCGAGGTGGCGATGCCCAATCCGGCCCATATCGCCCTGGCGCAACACCATCTCCCCATTGTGACCATGAATATTGACGGACTCCACCACAAGGCGGGAAGTACGGAAGACGAAGTCATCGAGATTCACGGGAGCCTCCGGAAGGTCTTCTGTCCGGAATGTGACGGATGGTTTCCCTTTTTCACCACGGAGACATCCATCTGGTGCCCGCAGTGCGGGGACACCCTCCTGCAACCGGACGTCGTTCTCTATGGCGACAACATTCCGAGGCTCTACGACGCCATGGAGAAGGTCTCGAAGGTGGACCTGCTGCTGGTCGTGGGAACCTCTTTCTACACCTCGACCGCGACCTACGTCAGTCAGGCAGCCCAACGGGCCGGGGCGGATGTCCGGATCATCAATGAAAACGCGGAAGAGGAAGTCCCCCGGTTTCTGAAGGAATACGGTGAGTAAGGGTTTTCAAGTCTGACGCAGGATCTCTTGTTCCGCGTTCCCAGAGGCGAGAATGATTCCTGTCTCTCGTGTGTCCCCGGCCTTACCGGATCGGACTGTTTTTGCTCTCCATTCCGTCCACCTCGTCCTCTTTGTCCACCCGGTAAATCACCGTGTCGGTTTCCGGATCGCGGAAGACTTCCGGGAACATCTGTCCGAACTTGGCCAGACCCGCCTCGGGGTATTGATCGTACTCGAACCCGCCGACGACCACATACCGCACGCCCCACTGTTTCAGCAACGCGAGCGCTTCCCCGGGATTCGGGGTTTTATAAACCGCCTGTACCTGTTTCTGCAACTCGACGGGTCGCTTGCCGCGCCAGATCCACTGGTGGTTGGCCCAGGCCAGAACCGAACGCACAGGCGTGTGGGTGGCAATGCGTCCCTGGTAGGAATACGAATCCCCGCCCCCTTCGAGCGCGACCTCGCCCGCGCGCGCGTTCTGGCGCAACCACTGGATCGCCTGGTAATCCCCCGGTTCCTCGCGCCGCATGTAGTCCAGTCCGTCGAGAGTGGGGGAGAGTCCCAGATTTTCGCGCAGGACGATCCGCCCGCGGGTGACCGCCACCGGGTAACTCAGCCCGACCAGCGCCAACACCCCCGCGCCCGCCAGAACGGCGATGCGGACACCGCGCGGCCAAGTCGTCTGTCCCCAGATTTCCCGCAGGCAGACCGGCCAGACCAGCCCCAGCAGAATCCAGCCGGGGTAGTGGAACTTGAAGAGCATGTTCAGGCGCTGGTAACCCTTTCCCAGCCCGTCGTGGAAACCGAAGAACTCACACAGGGTCAGGATCAACAGAGCCGCGCCGATGAAGAAATGGAACAGCCGCGTCCGGGGAGTCTTGCGTGCCTGCATCAGACGCACTCCGACGGTCGCCAGCAGACAAATCAATGAAGCCGCCACCACGCCGCCCGACACACAATATGCCGCGAGCCAGAGCAACAGGAGCCCCTGCCACGCCGCGTCTTTCCACCGGTCCGGCAGGTGTTTCATTCGCAGGAAGACCGGCGCGGCCAGCAGCGCCCCGAGGGCGAAAAACTGGGTACCCCACACGATCAGGTACTGCCCCGGGTGGCTGCGGAAAACCGACAGTTCGAACGGGCTGCGCACGGCCAGCCGGGCGAAGAAACCGGTTGCCTCTGCGCCCGCCGAGAGCAGATCCTTTGACGCGGACGGCAACTGGTAGTGCGCGAGGAACGGCGCCGCGAACACCAGCGCCAGCGACAGGGTCAAGGCCGTGTTGACCGCTCCTCCTCGGAGAAATCGCGCCGGGTGGTGCCACCCGCGCGAGGCAAACCATTCGTGGTAGAAGAAGAAAAGCGGCAGCAACAGCGAGAAGGTGATGAAGTCGAACCCGTTCGTCATCGCGAGCGTCCCGAGCGCCCACGCTCCCAGCGCCAACCGTCCCCAGCGCCAGCCGCCCTCGCCGAAAAGGGCCAACCCGCCCTTGCGCCGCCGCACCGCATTGGCCACGGTGGCCAGCAGCACGAGCACCCAGGGTAGCGCCAGCAGGTGCGCGTGCAGGTCGGCGTGCATGAAGGTGAAGAAGGGAAACTCGTTGATGGTCTCGAAGTATTTGCCCTGAAGCGGGCCGTCGTGAATGACACGCGAGGCACGCCACTCCTGCACCTCGAACGGTTTCGTGGAACCGGTCGCCCACCGTTCCCACACCTGCGCGCCCACGTCCAGATTCGCCATTACGGCCACGACGACGAGCGATAACAGGGCCCAGCGCAGGCGGCCGTTCACCTCCAGCGCACAGGCAAATACCAGCAGGCAGAACCAGGCGTACACCACCGCCACGGAAACATTGTAGGCTATCTCGGGTGCGACTCCCGCCATCTTGGCCAGCGCGGCCATCTGGGCGTGGCCGCCGTAATAATAATTCGTGTCACCCGAAAAGAGCCACGGGTCGGGCATCGGCATCTGGTCCGTGTACATCGCATGGGTCAGCAGCGCCATGTCCATGAACTTCTCGGCCTCGCGGATGTCCGGCGCCTGCATGCGCAACCCGGCGCAGAAGGCGAAGGCGAGGAGGAAGATCGCCTCGCCGGTCAGAATCCCGCACGCCTGCGCGCGCAGGCGTTTCATCAGCGCGCGGCTCCACACGGTCCACCCCCAGACCGATAGGAGTATCCCCCCGCCCGCCACCGCCCAGAGTCCCGTTCGAGAAAATCCACCCGGCGCAACATGGGCCACCAGCCAGGCGGTGTATCCCACCAGCGCCAGTCCCACGAACCGGGCCGAGGCGTACCAGGTCAGATGACTCCGGTCGAACCAGCGGTGGCACAACGGCAGCGCCGCCGCGCTCAACAGATAAAGCGTTCCCAGCATCGCCAGCGCCCCCGGGTGCGTCAGCGCCTGCAACATCTGGAGGGGAAATGGAGAGGAAGCGGTCATGGGATTGGGGTCAGACTCCCGGTTCGGATTCGGACGTTTCCGAATCCCCGTTCAATATTTCGGAGGTGTCGCCTTCCGTAAGTGGTTGGGGTTCCGGCGGACGGAAGCGCGCGACCAGCCCCAGGGTTCGGTCGCTCACCCAGATCTGGCCGTCGGGTGTCGCCACCAGTCCCACCGGGTCTTCGATCGCGGGGCCGGTGAGGTTCAGGAGGGTGGCCCGCATCAGTTCCGGCTCAACAATCCAGACCGCGCCCGTCAGCGACGCGGTGACGGCCAGTCGTCCGTCCGGCAGGGCGTCCAGATGGGGTTCGAGCGCGTAGATTTCCTTCTGGGAAAGTTTGAGGAAGTCTCCCAGCCACAACAGCCGCCCCTGCGCGGTGAAACGCATCAGGCGGCCGGTTCCCGCGTCGGCCACACAGACCCGCCCCTGGGCGTCCACGGCGATGCCGACCGGTTCGAGCAGACCGCCGGGGACCGTCCCCGAAACACCCCAGGAACCCACCGGGGTCAGGTCGTTCTCGAAGATCCGGATTCGCCGCCGTCCCGTGTCGGCCACATAAACGCGCCCGTCCGGCCCGGTGGCAATTCCCCGAGGGCCGAACAGCGTGACAAGCGAGTCGTTTTCCAGAGCCGAATCTGCCGTGGCCAGCAACTGGCCCTGCGGGGAAAACTTCCGAATGGCATGGTTCCAGGTGTCTGCCACGAAGAAATTCCCCGCCGCGTCGCACGCCACATCGCACGCGCCGGAGTAGTTGATGCCCAGCACGCCCTGGCCGAATTCCAGCAGGCACGTTCCGTTTGGATCGAACACCTGAATCCGACCGTTCTGGCTGTCCGCGACGGCCAGGTTTCCTTGCGGAGTCAGGGCGAGTCCGCGCGGTTCCTGAAGTTGGGAACGATTGGTCCCCCGGCTGCCCGAGGTGGTGGCGACCGCAACCGGTTCGGCGGGGTCGCTTGACCCTGCGAGGTACCCCGGACTGTTTTGCGGAGACTGGGTTTGTCCGGTCCGCTCGCAGGCGAGCAGGCGATGCCCCCCGGTGGGCGCCCAGACCCGGCGGTGGAACACATAATTCCAGACCTGATCCCGGAAGCCGGTCGCGTAGTTTTCCGGGATCGGTTCTCCGAGTTCCTCGAAGAGGGACCGTTGGTCGTTGGGCGTGTTGGTCAGAAGCGCCAGGAAATTCTTCCAGAAACTGGAGGGATCCGGGAGAGCGGTGGAACCCGCCGGCAGCCACCAGGCGCGCAGGTTCATCGGCGTGATGGCCCATTCCTGGGTTCCGTACTGGAGCAGCCGTTCATTTTCGGGGGTATCGTCCGCGATCACCACATCGGCGTCGAGGTTCAGCTGGTTCCACGCCACGTCGGCATTGCGCAGGTACCAGGCGCTGGGCCATTGGGCGTTGCCCTGGAGGGAAATTTCGTACGTTTCACCCCGGGCCTTGGCGGCCTTCTGTTTCGCGATGATCCGGTGGGAGAATTCGCCGAATTCATGGGTGGTCGCCGCATAGACCAGCAGTTCGGAAGGATCGTCCGACCGGAGGAAGACCTGCCGCGCGTGTTGATACATAGTGTAGGCCACTCCGAGTGTCAGGAAAAGTCCCAGCGAGGCGGTCGCCAGTATCCGGCTCCAGCCTCCTCCCCGCCAGAATCCCCAATGCCGTGCCAGCCAGTCGCCCGTCCAGAGCGCAGCCAGCAGATTCAGCGCGTAGGCCTGATAGGTGGCCAGCCACGGCACCTTCTCATTCAGGATTGCATAGACCGCGATGAAAAAAAGGGTCAGGTATCCCAGAAACCCCAGAAGGACGGGGGAGACACGCTGGAAGGGATTCTCGAGCGAAGAGGGGGAAGCGGCCTTGGGGCCACGCGCGATTCTTTCCCACACCTCCGCCGCTGCCAGTATTCCACAGATCGCCAGCGGAAACGCTTCGAACATCGCCAGGCGCGGCAGGTAATACCACCACTCGTCCCAGAGGCGGAACTCGCCCGTCTGGTGCTTGAACCAGTAGGCGATGTAGTCGTACAACCCCGTGGTGGGGCCTTCGCGCAGGTTCCAGCCGAGCGAACCGAACAGCAACAGGTAGAGGAACATTGCCAGCAGAACCTGGAGCGTCAAGCCCCAGAGGCCGAACAGCCGCTCGCGCCAGGTGTCAATCAGACCGAAGAAACTTCGCGTCGAACCGTCCATGTTACGGGTCCGCGGGTGGAAGATCAGGTCGCTTCCCAGCGCCAGAACCGGCGCGGTGAGCAGGATCGCCGCGCGCGCCATCACCTGCCGGGTCAGCGCCAGGGGGAAGGCGTGTTTGGCGGGCGCCCGCCCGACCCAGTGCGCCAGCGAAAACACGCACAACGCCAGCAACAGGTAGAAAAAGAACGCCCAGCAGGCCAACCCGGTCATCTGCAGGAGGGACGGACGCCGTTCGTACCAGATCGAAACCGCCTCGAGCAGGCTCAACAGGCCCAGGGTGAAACAGGCCGTCAGCAGAATATAGGTTTGCCGGACTCCCTCGCGGCCCGGGTCCGTGAAATAACCGGATTGTCCTTCGAACGTCGCCCGGTCGGGTTTCTCGCTGATGGCCGTGCTGTTCGCCGCGATCTGCTTCAGGCCGCTCAGGAGGGGAGTGTCGGGGCTCACCCGGCAGTCCACCGCCACATAAAAGAACACCGCCGCCGAAAAACAACCGAACAGGACGAAAAACCGCACCAGCGGGAAATAGCGTACCAGAACTTCCCGCGTCCCTTCGTGCCCGCGCCGGATCCATCGCGCCACTCCCCACAGAACCGGAAACGCACAGAGCGCGAAGTGGTTCACGTAAGAATTTTCCTTCGTGCAATAGGACATCGTGAGGAAGAAGACCGCTCCGGTGAGCCACACCACCCGCGCCGTGCGGAGGTACAGTACCCCGGTCACCAGGATTCCCGTGAGCCACATCATCTGGTGGACGTCTTCGCGGGCGAAGCGCGAGAAGTACGCCACGATGGGCGAAAGGGTCAGGAGGCCCACGATCAGGGCGCACGTTCCCCACCCGAACGCCCGTCGCCACAGGAGGAACGTGGCGCCGAACAGGAACCCCATCAAGGCAAAGGGGAAGCGGGCCCACGCCTCGGTGTCGGGCAGGAAGCGGTGGAAGAGGCCGCCGAAGTGGTAGAGGAACGGGCCATGATAGACCGGGTCGTATTCGTAAAGGGAGGGGCCCTGGTACCCCAGAAGCCAGGAATAGTAACAGTGGATGGATTCGTCGTGGTGGAAGGCCCGGTCGTCTAAAAGGGAGAACCGGTCCACCGCCAGAACCAGAAGCAGGGTGACCAGCACCCACCCGCCCCAGGCAATCATCGAGCGGTTGTGGGGGGAGGGGGAGAAGGAAGCGCTGCCGGCGGCCGCAAACGACGAGCGGATCGAGATCTGTTTGTCCATAACCGGCCGGGGCTCCCTCCCCCCAACAAAACCGGCTTATCATAGCCTTCTCGTTGCCGATTCGCCAACACTTATTCCCCGGGGGGGCGGGAGAATAGAAGAATCCAAAAGTGCTGGTGCAGCGTAACAGCCCCCCCCGTTCATTACCTCAGCAGGGACAAAGGTCAAGTGCTTCGCAGGGTTCCTGAGCGCTTTCGGTTGGCCTGTTTCTTCCAGAAATGAGATGAAGTGACAGACAGAGCGATTCCACCCGATCGGTCCTCCAGATTCCACCCGACTGGTTCTCTGAAGTGGGCCTGCTTCAGCAGGCTATTCTTTGCCCCCTGCCTCAGCAGGGGGGGGGAGATGGGCTTCCCTCCATTTCCTGAAGCGCGCTTCAGCGCGGCTTCCCTAAAATCGCTTCTCGCCCGGTCAACCGAAAGAAAGCCCGGCTGAAGCCGGCTCCGAAAGATCAGGATGAGCCGAAACACCCCGCCTGAAGGCGGGTGCAAAGAAGAGCCCGCTGAAGCGGGCTGAGG
>DAOPYU010000160.1:0-9489 GCA_035353095.1 Candidatus Sumerlaeota bacterium
GGATTCTGAACGGACACGCCCGAAAAACTGTAGGCGAACCGGGAGTCGAACCCGAACGCGACGGGCGGCGTGGGCGAGGTGAGGTTCTTGATCGCCCGGATGGCGTCGCGCGCGGCGCCCCCGGGGGCGGTGTCGCGGCGCAGTTCCTCAGCCTTGAGCTGAGCCAGGTAGGCCGCCGTCGAGGTGTCAATGGCGCGCTGGTTCTGCCGCATGCGGGCCGGAAAGAAACCGGCAATGGCCACAATGCCGATCAACAGGATCGTCATGCTGACCAGCACTTCCACGAGCGTGAAGGCGGAACGCCCCGCTCGCGGACGGAAGGAAAGCTGTGCTCTGGCCATAGGTTCGAGCCTCCGGGGCACGGATCAGGCGGGCGCGGTGACCTTCGGAAAGATCGCCGGCCGGGCCGTCGGCCCATAAAGTCGGATACGGTAATAAACCGGCTGGCTGCCGGCCGACGCATCGTCGTGGCGCAGGTAAATGGCGCCGTCGTCGCTGGTGCCATCCGGGAAAAACCGATAGGCGCGCAACTGGTACGTTTTGCCATTGGTACTGACGGTGTAGGGCACGCCCCCTTCAAACTTGTCGAAGTGAACGGCGTTCTGAACACTCTCGGGCGAGACAATCTGCGCCTGCGCCACGTTGGGACTCGTCTGGCGGTCGTTCGGGTCGCTGGCGTCTATGCCGTCAATCCAGAACTGCTTCTCTTCGGCCCAGATCGTGACCTGGTAACACCGCGTGCCCGAGGAGATGGCGTCGGAACGGGCGGTGGCCATCGCTTTCTCGATCTTGGTGGCATCCGACGCGATGGCGCTCTGACGGTTCGAGATGACAAACATCGAGATGGACACGCCGGTCAGGATGGCAATAATGGCCAGAACCACGATCATTTCAACCAGCGTAACGGCCCGGCGCGACGCGCAGGGAGGGAGCACTCGGGTCGGGAACATCGTCAGAACCCTCCTTCGGGTCCAGGTTTCCGGTTGCGGCACGCACGGGCGCCGGCCTGCATTCTCCACAGTTACTTGGCGTTCCCCACCACCTTCGACATATTGAAGAGGGGCAGATAGAGCGCGATCACCACGAGACCCACGAGCGCGCCAAGACAGACGATCAGGATCGGCTCGAGGATCGAGGTCAGGGCGGAAACCGTGTCGTCCACCTCGCGCTGATAGGCCTCGGAAACCTTGGTCAGCATGTGGTCAATGGCGCCGGTCTCTTCACCAATGGCCACCATGTGGATGACCAGCGGGGGGAACACCTTGGCGTCGCGCAACGGCTCGTGGATACTTTCGCCTTCTTTCACGCTGTTGTACACCCCATCCATCGCGCGCGTGATGACTTCATTGCCCGCGGTTTCACGGACGATGTCGAGCGCCTGAAGGATCGGCACCCCCGAGGTGATGAGGGTCGAAAGCGTTCCGGCGAAACGCACGATGGCCGCCTTGCGGAAAAGCGTGCCGAAGACCGGCAGTTTCAGTTTGATCGTGTCAAACATAAACCGCCCGTCGCGGCGGCTGTTGATGTACTTGTAAAGAAAAACGGCGGCGATAAGCCCCCCCAGCGGGATGTAGGACTGGTACACAAGCATGTGACTGAGGTTGATGAGCTGCTGGGTGAGCCAGGGAATCTCGGCGCCCATTTCCGTGAAGATCGCCACGAACTTGGGCATGATGAAGATCAGGATGCCGCCCACGAGCAGGGTGGCGAACACGAGCACGACGATAGGGTACACCATGGCGGAGCGGATTTTACTGGCCAGAGCCGCACGGCGCTCGAGGAACTCGGCCACCTTGGCCAGAACGGACTCGAGCACACCCCCGATCTCACCGGCGCGCACCATGTTGACATAGAGCAGGTCAAACTGCTTGGGGTGCTTGGCCAGCGCCTCGGAGAGAGTCGAACCCGATTCGATGTCGTGGCACATCTGGCTGATTTTCTCTTTGAAAATGACCGACTCGACCTGATCCTGGAGCACATGGAGCGAGCGCAGAATGGGCAGACCGGCGTCAATCAGCGTGGCCAGCTGACGTGTGAAGTGCATGACCGCCTTGAACGAGACGCGGTGGGTAATCTGCCTGAGGATCGGCAGGGCGGTCAGGTCCAGCCCCCCCCCCTCCACCTTGGTTTCGGCAATTTTCAGGGGATAAAACCCCATGTCGCGCAGTTTTTCGGCAATGATGTCCTCGTTGGCCGCCTCGATGGCCCCCTTGACCATCTTGCCGCCCCCATCCAACGCTTCGTAGGCGAAATGCGCCATAGCCGGAACTCCTTTTCTTCGAGGGCAAAAAGCCCCGCGAGTTGTCCACTCTCCCGAACTTTTTCTCCGGGCCGCCTTCCCTTATTATTTCTTGGCCGCGCTCGTCATCAGATTTTCAACCGGCGTCGCCGAAGCCACTTCGGAGAACGTCGTCAGGCCGGAACAGATCTTGATCCACCCGTCCTGGCGCAGGCTGGCCATCCCCTGCCGGATCGCCAGGTCATGGATGTCGTCCGTCGTGGCGTTGTTCATGACCAGATCGGCAATTTCCTCGGTCATGACCAGATACTCGAACACGCCCATACGGCCGCGGTACCCGGTGTAGTAGCAGTCGCCGCACCCGACCCCCTTGTAGAAGTTGATCCCCTGAATATCCTCGCGCAGAACGCCGAATTCCAGCAGGTCCTCGTCGGTGGGAGTATAGAGTTCGCGGCAGTTGGGACAGATGGTGCGCACCAGACGCTGCCCCAGCACGCCCTGCAGGGTCCCGGTGACCAGGAAGGGCTCGACCCCCATGTCAATCAGACGGGTGACCGTACCCGCAGCGCTGTTGGTGTGGAGGGTTGAGAACACCAGGTGACCGGTCAGGGCCGATTGAATCGAGATGCGGGCCGTCTCGACGTCGCGGATTTCACCGACCAGAATGCGGTCGGGGTCCTGACGCAGAATCGCGCGCAGGCATCGGGCGTAAGTCAGGCCCACCGATTCGTTGATATTGACCTGGATCAGGCCGTCCATCTGGTATTCAACCGGGTCCTCGGTGGTGATGAATTTTTCGTCGTGCGTCAGGATCGCGTTGATACAGGCGTACAGGGTCGTCGTCTTGCCGCAACCGGTCGGGCCGGTCACCAGCACAATCCCGTTGGGCTTGCGCGCATCGCGCAGAAACTGCTCGAGCACTTCCTGGCTGAGTCCGATCTGATGCACCCCGAGTTGCATGACGCTCTTGTCGAGCACGCGCATGACGATGGACTCGCCATGCACCGTGGGCACGGAGGTGACACGCAGTTCGACCTCGCGCTGGCCGGGCAGGAGGAGGTTAATACGACCGTCCTGCGGGCGGCGGGTGTCGGCGATGTCGAGGTTGGCCATCACCTTCAGGCGCGACACGATCCCCAACTGCATGGCTTTGGGGGGCGAATCCATTTCGCGCAGCACGCCATCCACACGGTACCGGATGCGCAGGAGGTTTTCGAACGGCTCGATGTGAACGTCCGAGGAGTGCTCCTGAATGGCCTTGAGAAGGATCAAGTTCGCCGTCTTGACGACCGGTTCGGAGTTTTCGAGCGTAACCATGTCGCTCAGGTCAATCACATTGTCGGCCACGGGGCGGATGACATTTTCGGTGGTCTGGACGGAAAACTCGTCGAGGAGCGAACCGAGCGTTTCATCCCCCAGCCCGTAGTGCTGGTGGATGCGGTCCTCGATACTGGACTCGGACGCGAGCACGGCGTGGATTTCGCACCCGAGCGCCAGACGCAGGTCGTCAATGACGGTCGGATCGGACGGGTTGCTGATGGCCAGTGTGAGGGTGTTGGTGGCCTGGTCGAACGTCACCGGATACACCTTGCGACTCTTGACCACATCGGGCGAGAGCATGCGCAGGATGCTGAAATCCGGCTCCGGGTAGTCGTCGAGATTGACGAAATCGAACCCCATCTGGCGGGCCAGAATTTCATGCATGTTGCCGGCGCCCGACTCCTCGAGCACACGCTCGTGCGCCTTGCGCTCCGCCGACAGGGAAGCCAGACGCCCCGCCGCTTCGCCCCGGTCGCTGATCCCCGCGGTCATACCGTCGGACTTCTTGTCCGACTTGCGCGCGGCCATATCTTCGCGCATCAGGGCCTGCATCTCCTGGTTGAGGTTCACGTTGGTGTTCTTGTATCGCAACTCGGTAACCACGTGTCGTTTTTCCCTTCCTCGAACCGTCCGTTCCACTGCGCGTGGAAGGCGGGCTTAGTATTCGCGGTTTTCCTCACCACTCTTTTCATCCGGATTGAGCATCAGCATCTTTTTCTGCATTTCCCCACGTTCCTGCGCGCGCTCGAGACACACTTCACCGGTCACGACCCCCTTGCGATAGAGGTTGAACAGATAGTCGTCCAGCGTGATCATCCCCAGCTTTGCGCTCGTCTGAATGATCGAGGTGATGCGGTTCGTCTGGCCTTCGCGGATCAGGTTGCGCACGGCGGGCGTCACGCGCAGAATCTCGTAGGCCGCCACACGGCCCTTACCCGTCGCCTTGGGCAGCAGCGTCTGCGACAGAATCATCACGAGCGCCACGGAGAGCACCGAACGGATCTGCTCCTGCTGGTTGACGGGGAACTGGTCAATGATACGGTTGACCGTATCGGCGGCGCCGATGGTGTGCAGCGTTCCGAAGACCAAGTGGCCCGTTTCCGCGGCCGTCAGGGCCGCTTCCATCGTTTCCAGGTCGCGCATTTCCCCCACGAGGATCACGTCCGGGTCCTGGCGCAGGGCGCCGCGCAGGGCGTAGGAGAACGAAGGCGTGTCCACGTGCAGTTCGCGGTGCGTGACAATGGCGCGCTGGTGCGGGTGGACGTATTCGATCGGGTCCTCGATCGTGATAATGTGCGTGTAGCGATTGCGGTTGATCCAGTCAATCATGGTGGCCAGACTGGTGGTTTTCCCCGAACCGGTGGGGCCCGTGACGATACACATGCCACGGTGACCGGCCAGAATGTCGTTGATGGACTCGAAGGGCAACCCGAGCTGCTCGAAGGTGAAAATACGGTGGGGAATCAGACGCATGACGATCCCGACGTTCCCGCGCGAGCGCAACACGGCGACACGGAAACGCGCCTGGTCGCTGTACGAATACGCAAAGTCCACGCTGCCATGCTCCTGAAGCATCTGCTGGTAACGCGGCGGCGTGATCTCGCGCATGAGGCGCTCGGTGATTTCCGGCACCAGCACGTCCGGGTCCACGACCTCGAGAATACCACTCACACGCATCACCGCCGACTTGCCGACGCTCAGGTGCAAGTCTGAAGCGTCGCGTTCCACGACGATCTTCAGCATCTGGTTCATTTCCATCATAGCGGGGGGGTTCCTATCTCTCCTGTGTTTCTACGGGATACGCGGTTCACAACCCGGGGGCCGCACACCCCCGACCGCGCCCGGGGCGATCAGTCCATCTGGGTGATACGCATCACTTCCTCGATCGTCGTCTGGCCCAGAAGCACCTTCTCCCAGCCGTCCTGACGCAGCGACCGCATGCCGCGCGCGATCGCCTCCTTCTTGACCTTCAGGGTCGATTCCGCCCGGATGACCATCTTGCGCAACACCGAGTCCATCACGAAAATTTCATGGATGGCCGTCCGGCCCTTGTAACCCGACTCACCACAACGCTCGCAACCCGTCCCTTTCATAAAGAGATGCTCGGCATACCGGTCCGGGTCCACCCCCAGTTCGTGAAGCGCTTCGATCGGATATTTCGTCCCCGCCTTGCAACTCGAACAAACCCGGCGCAACAGACGCTGGGCGATAACGGCCTGGATACTCGACGCCACCAGGAAGGGCTTGACGCCCATGTCAATGAGACGGGTGGTGGCGCTCGGCGCGTCGTTGGTGTGCAGGGTCGAGAAGACCAGGTGACCGGTCAACGCGGCGCGGATGGCGATTTCGGCGGTTTCCAGGTCGCGGATTTCACCCACCATGATAACGTCGGGCGACATACGCAACATCGAACGCAACGCCAGACCGAAGTCCAACCCCACTTCGTGGTTCACCTGGATCTGGTTGATCCCCTGGATCATGTACTCGACCGGGTCCTCAACCGTAATAATCTTCTCTTCGACGCTGTTGAGCGTGCTCAAGGCGGCATTCAGCGTGGTCGTCTTACCGGACCCGGTAGGACCCGTCATCAGGATCACGCCGTTGGGCGCCTTGATGAGGCGCTTGAAAATCTGGACATTGTCCGGCAGGAACCCCACTTCTTCGAGACCCAGGATCACGTCCGACTGGTCGAGGATACGCATGACGATGGTTTCGCCGAAAATGGAGGGAAGGCAACTGACGCGCAGGTCGAGCGCCTTCTCGGGCAGGGTCAGTTTGATACGACCGTCCTGCGGGATGCGCTTTTCGGCCAGGTCCATGCCCGACATCACCTTCAGGCGCGAAAGAATCGCGTTCTGCCAGCTGGGCGGAGGAGCGGGAATCTCGTGCAGCACCCCGTCGGTGCGGAACCGGATCTTGAGCCCCGAACGCTGCGGCTCCACATGGATATCCGAGGCGCCCTCATGAACCGCCGCCTTGAAGAACAGATCCACAAAGCGCACCACGGGCGGCTGCGAACGGTCGTCCTCAAGATCAATCGTTTCATACTCATCGAGCTTCTTGTCGAAGGAATCTTTCTTGCGGTCGTCGGCCAGCTTGTCGTAAATCTTGCTGACCGCGTCGTTCGAGTAGAAACGCTCGACAAACGTGTCGAGGTCTTCCTCGGCCGCCAGCACCCCGCGCACTTCCTTGCCCAGCATGATGCGCAGGTCGTCGAGCGGCCGCAGATTCGTCGGGTCACTGACGGCAAACACCGCCTCGAAATCGTTCACGCTGACCGGGAAGACGTGGTTCTGTTTCGCAAACCGCCCATTGACCAGCGCCAGCAGTTCATCCGTCACCGGGATGTCGCGCAGGTTGATCTTGTCCATCCCCACCTGATCGGCCACGGCGCTCAGAATGTCATCCTCGCTCACCAGGCCTTGCTGAATCAGCGTGCGTTTCAGGCTCTGCGCCGACTCGTGGCCCGACTTGATGAGATCCTGAATCATGTCTTCGTTGACCAGCCCCGCCTCCTCGAGCACGGCGCCCAGGGCCTGGGGAGTCTGCACCCGGCCCGCCAGCGTGCGCGGGTCCACCTGCGGCCCACGCCCCAGAGGAGCGGCGGGTTTCACCGGAGCCGGCTTGGAAGGCGCAGCCGGGGCCGGCTTGGGCGCCAGGGAAGCGGGCAGCGGCGGACGCGAAGCGGTGGCGGCCGGTCGGGGCGGCAACGGCTTGGCGGCCACGGGCGCAACCTTCGGCAACGGTTCCCCCAACGGGTCACCCAGCGCGTCAATGGCATCTATCGAAAAACTGTCCGGATCGAACGCAGCTACCTTCCCGCTCGATTCCGCCGCGTGTTCCGTTTCCTGACCGGCATCCTTCTTCCTCAACAACCGGCCAAACAAAGATCCTTCTTTTGCCGCCATGGAGTCTCATTCCTCTGATTTTGATTTTGCTGAGAGGTCCCGCCGCCAGAGAAAATCGGGCCGGACCATGAAGGCGCTTTTGCGCACACGCGCGGAAAGGGCTGTCTTTCCGCTGGAGAAAACGTGCACTCAAGGCCAAGCGTACAGCCACCCCGACCCGCCCGCCGAAAAACCGCACCCCTTGCTCCCGTTTTCGGCAGGTCAGGCAAACCGCCGTTACATTGACTGCCAGCGTGTGCTGGCATCCTGCACTAGATGGATCGTAGCAGATTCCCGCCACGATGTCAATGTAGGAGTGATCCCGTGAAACGTCCGCCGGGTGTTTCCGGAAGGGCAACCGGGCCAGACACAAAAAAACCGGCGCCAGGAAACCGCAACCAAATGGAACCCCGAAGACGCAAAATGCGCGAAAAACAGAAATCGTCCTGTTTTTCGCGCATTTCGTGGTTGAAGACCGCGGCTTTCGAGGCCCCCCTGCGTTGAGCTGCGGAGAAACGCAGGTTCAGACAGGAAGCAACGGAATAACAAGGATCAACTGGAGGCGGGGAATCTCCGTTTGTCACCCCCCGCGTCCACCCGCGAGATCATCCACACCGGCAGGGACGGGATGCGCTCGAAGACCGCCCGCACCGACTTGTTTGCCGTCAACGTCAGCGTCAGCGACGGCGACGTCTCATCCCCCGCAGGCACGTCGCCCTCCCACCGCACAAACCGCTGCCCCTTCCCCGGAACCGCCGTGAGGGTCACGGTCGAGCCGACCGGGTAGAACATCAGGTCGGGGTTCGCGCGCACCGTCCCCTGGCCTTCCGTCGCGACCGACAGAGTCGCCGAGCTCTGCCCCTCGGGCAGGAACCCGACCGTAAGGTTCCAGTTGCGATCCATCAACAGAACCAATGGGTTCTGCCCCTTCTGTTCCGGCGCAACGCCGCCCGACCAGCCGGCAAAGACATACCCCGCCGCCGGGGTGGCGGTCAGGGTCACCGTACTGCCCGCGTCAAAGACCTGCGTGCTCGACGGATTCTGCTCCAGCGTTCCCTGTCCCTCTATTGAGGTGGTCAGCGTAAAGACCTGCGTAAAGTGCGCAGTGACCACCGTGTCGGCCAGCATGACGATCTGGAACGGGTTGGTCGTGGGAGCGGGTAACACCCCGACCGACGACCAGCCCGAGAACCGCCACCCGGCATCCGGCTGCGCCGTCAGGGTCACCGTGGTTCCCAGGACGTACTGCGTTCCGGAGAAAGCCGCCGGTGAGGCGAGGATCTTTCCCTTCCCGTCACACTGGGTCGCCAGATTGCGCAGGATCGGGTCGTAGTGGCCCGCCGCCCGCGTCAAGCCGCCGGTGGTCAATTCCACCTCCCCGTCCTGCGGTTTCGTCCAGCCGTAGAGGTCCTTGAACTCCAGCGAGTGCAACCCGGTCCGGGCCCGCAGGACGGTGCTGCTGGTGTTGCTGACCGGGTCATAGACCGTGTCGTCGTGCCAGACACCCGCCGCCTCGTCCGCCAACCGCCACCGCGCCCCGGCGGCAATCGCCTCGGGCGGTGTGAGCGTCATCTGCAGGTCCCCGCCGGGCGCCAGGGCCAGGGAATGGTTTTTTCCCGAGGTCAACGCGACATACCCCCGGTTGGGCAAAGGAACCGTACATTGGTTAATGGAGTTCGTACCCCAGGCCATAATTGTTCCGTCGGACTTTAGACCCAGACTGTGATAATAGCCCACCGCAATCGCCGTAAAGCCACTGTTAGGAGTGGGGATCGTGCATTGCCCGGCATTGTTGTACCCCCAGGCCGCAATTGTTCCGTCGGACTTCAGACCCAGATTGTGAAAGTCTCCTGCGGAGACGGCCACGAAATCGCTATTCGGTACGGAAACATCACACTGATGGTTGGTATTGTATCCCCACGCGACAACCGAACCATCGGCCTTCAAACCCAGACTGTGCCACCCGCCCGCCGAAACCGCCACAAATCCACTGTTGGGCGAGGGGACAGTGCATTGGCCGCAGGAATCGTCCCCCCAGGCCAC
>DAOPYU010000161.1:0-9478 GCA_035353095.1 Candidatus Sumerlaeota bacterium
CCGGGGACCAGACCCGCAGCGCCCCCTCGGCTTCGAGCCGTCCCAGGTTGCGCAGGGTCTTACGGTAGAGCGTCGGGAACGAAAACAGGCACCGCCGCGTGTGGCCTTCGAGCGCCTGGCACAACGCGCGGAAGTTGGCCACGTGCCACTCGGGCGGCGTGACCGAGGTCAGCAGGATCGGGTCGTAGCGCCACTGGACCACTTCGGCGCCGAAATCCGCCGCAAGCCGCCGCGCGGTGGCGACGGAGAGATCGGCGGGCGGGGTGCGTGGTTCCAGAACCCGGGGGAAGCCGTTGATCGTGAAGTGGCACAGGAACCGCTGTCCCCCGGCGTGGAAGCGCTCGAGCACGTCGTATGCGGGCGCGTAGTGCCGCGACCAGAAGACCCACGCCAGTACGTCGCGCGGCGCCAGCGAGACCCGGCTCACCTGACCCGAGAAGGGGTTTTCCACCTCGCACCACCCGGCCCGCAACCGCGTCCGCAACCACTCGCCATGAAACGCCGGAAGATCCGTGCGGCGGCTGGCCGAGATCAGGGTGGGCCGGGGAGGTGGGGGAAGCAGGGGGGACATGGCCTTGGGGGGATCTCCTGACATTTTTGCGACAAGCGCCTCATTTGCCTCTTTTTGTATCTTACGGTATCTCAAGGGCTTACCACAAGACCGGAAGATTGCGTTTCCCATTCCGCCGCAAGGATGCCTGACGGTCGGAATCTCATGAAAAACGCCCCTCTTCCGTCGCGTCTTTCCCCTTGTCTTTCCGGTCGGGGGCGGTTAGAGTAGTGGCCATATCCGGGACTCTGGCACGGCCAGGCGGGTCTTGTCCTCACCCTTCTGGATACCTATTTGAAAAGCCCACGGGAGGCTCATATACAAGATGTTAGATGAAAAATTCGGTCTCCTGGAGACCAAGATCTTCACGTTGCTCGATGAAGTGAAACGTCTGCGGGGGGCCAATGCCGGTTTGCGGGCCGAACTGGCCGCCTCCACGCAGAACACCTCCGAGCAGATCCAGGCCCTTCAGGCCGAAAAAGCCCAGTACGAAGAGCGCATTCAGGGCTTGGAGCGCGACCTGCAGGAGAACGCCTCGAAAGAGCAGGAAGTGCGCGAGCGCCTGCGCGTGATCATCGAGAGAATTGACGCCCTGGAACAGGCCGACGAAATCGCCTGAACCCCCTGCGACCGAGCACCATGAACCCCTCATCCGGCAAGACCCCGGCGACGACGATCTCTTTCACGATTTACGGCCAACGTTTCCAACTGCTGGCCGCGCCCGAGGAACATGAGCGTATCCGCCGGGTCGCCGAGGCCGTGGACGCCCAGATCCAGAGCCAGCGCGAGCGCGCCGCCAGCGAACTGCGCTCCATCCTCATGGCCGCGTACCAGATTGGCTATGAACTCGACGAAATCGAAAGCCAGACCCGTGTTCTGACCGAAACCCAGCAGCGGCTCGCCAAGGCTGAACAGACCCTTCAGGCCGCCAGCGAAACGACGGATCGCCTGATCGAGCGGATTGACCGGACGCTCGAGGAAACGGTCTCCGAACCGGAGCCTGTCCCCGTTTCGGTTCCAGTTGAAACCGTTGAAACGCCGGAAGTGCCCGCCGAGGCAGAGGAAACGCCCGCCTTGGAGGCCGAAAGCGTCGAAGCGCCGCTTCCGGCACCGGTGGAACCGGAGGCCGGGGCGATTTCGGCCTGTGCGCAGGAAGAAGAACCGGTTGCAACCTCCTCGGCTCTTGCGGCTGTTGAAGAAGATGGGGCCGCGGAGCCGGAAACCGTTGCGGAGGTTCCGTCCGTTGTCGTTCCCGCCTCGGAAGAACCGGCCGCTGAGTCCGTTTCGACTGAATCGCTCCTTGTGGCGGGAGAGCCTCCCTCGGACGAAACGCCGATTTGGGGATCGGCAGGGGTGGAAGCGGTGGAATCGGTTTCCGCTGAGGCCCCAGCCGTTTGTTTCGCAGAGCCGGTTGGAGTCCATCTGGAAGTGCCGGAGCCGGAAGTTCCGGCCTCGATTGCAGAGCCGGAAGCGTCGGTTCCCGAGGGAGAAGAAGAACCCGCGGTCCAGCCGCTTCCAGAAGCGGTGAAAGAGGCCGTCGAGACGATTGTGGGGCCGGAATCGGCGGATCAGTTTGTTCTGGATGCAACGCCGCCCGAAGTGGAACCCCCGTTGGCTCAGGCGGCGGCTGTTGTTTCTGAACCGGTACCGGAAACCCATCCTGAAATTGAGGCAGAAGTTGTTGAGACTGTTGAGGAATCGGCCGAGTCTCTGTCTGCCCGGGTCTCGGCGTTGTTCGAGGCCGCTCCCCGGGTGGAACCGGAGGCGGAGAAGCCGATTCCCGAGACACAGCCGTTCGTGCGACCCAGTGTGCAGGACCTGTGGGGCGTGCCGCGTCTCGCGGTGTCCGAACCTCCGGTTCCCGAGCCGGGGAAACCCGCCACTGTTCCCCCGCCCGAGGCATTCGACGCCTCGGAAGAGGAACTGGCGGAAATGGAAATGCGTCTGCCCGACATCGAGATGGAACTGGCCGATGTCGAGTTCGGAATTCAGGTGGACGAGCCGTTCGAACTGGACTCCGAACCGGAATCCGCGATGTCGGAGGAGCCCCTGTTCGGTTTGCCGGGCGCGTCGAACCGTTTGCCGTCGGTCGAGGCTGGCTGGCCTGCGGTCGAATCATTTAAACTGGAGGAACCGGCGCCCGCGGCTCCGAAGATGGAACCGTTCGACCTGCGTGGTTCCGTCCCGCCGCCGCCTCCGGTGGCCCCGGCGGGGGTCAAGCCGTTCGAGGTCAAACAGCCGTCGCCGCCTGCGGCCCAACCGTATCCGCAACCGCAGATTCGGCCCAACCCGCTCCGTGCGCCTCAACCCGTTCCGACTCAGAAACCTTCTCCGGGTATCGGGGAGAAATACCCCCACTTGCAACCGGCCCGGTCGCAGAATCCGGCGGCCCGGACTCCCGAGTCCCCCCGGCTTTTCGGATCGTCCGGGCACGACCGCCATGCGGTTCCTCCGCTGGCGCGGGCCCAGGACCCCCGGGTGCGTCCGTCGGGCAGCCCCGAGTTTAAAACCATCGGTGGCAAGCCCTGGATGGCCGGTCCGCCTTCCGACCAGGCCAAGCCGTTCGGAACGCGGAATTTTCTGTTCGGCAGTCCCGACAAGAAAACCGCCACCCCCCCGATCTTTCACGACATACCGGAAAAAAAGCCGCGTAACGTTGCCGACGATATTCAACCCTCGCTCTTTCCCTACCTGGATGAGCGGCTCAAGAAGTCCGATCCCAAATCGAATAAGTAACAGACAGAGGAGATTGCCATGGCCAAGACCAAACCCAAGACCGACGCGATTGACGACGCTTCCCGCGAGCGCCAGAAAGCCCTCGAACTCGCCATGGACCGCATCGAGCGAGACTTTGGCAAAGGTTCAATCATGCGTTTCTCCGAACGCGCGCACATCCGGATTCCGGCCATCCCCTCGGGGGCCCTCTCGCTTGATGTCGCCCTCGGCATCGGCGGGTACCCGCGCGGGCGCATCGTCGAGATTTACGGCCCGGAATCGTCCGGGAAGACCACCCTGGCCCTCCACGCCGTCGCCAGCGCCCAGCGCATGGGAGGCGTGGCCGCCTTCATTGACGCCGAACACGCCATGGACCCCACCTACACGCGCAATCTGGGCGTGAACCTCGACGAACTCCTGATCTCGCAGCCCGACTCGGGCGAGCAGGCGCTGAGCATTGCCGAAGTGCTCATCAACAGTAACGCCGTGGACATTGTCGTGATTGACAGTGTGGCGGCTCTGGTGCCGAAGGCGGAAATCGAAGGCGAAATGGGCGATTCGCTCCCGGGACTTCAGGCCCGCCTGATGTCGCAGGCCATGCGCAAACTCACTGCCGCCATCTCGCGTTCGAACGCCACGATGATCTTCATCAACCAGATGCGCGAGAAAATCGGGGTCATGTACGGCAGTAACGAAACCACCACGGGCGGTCGTGCGTTGAAGTTCTACGCTTCGATCCGCGTGGATGTCCGCCGCATCGGTGGGATCAAGGACGCCACCAACGCCACCGGCAACCGGGTGCGCGCCAAGGTTGTCAAAAACAAAGTCGCCCCGCCCTTCCGCGAAACCGAGTTCGACATCATGTTCGGCCTGGGCATTTCGACCGAGGGCGACCTGCTCGACCTGGCGGTCGAGAACGGGCTGGTCCAGAAGTCCGGCGCGTGGTTTTCCATGGACGGCGAGCGCCTCGGTCAGGGACGCGAGAGCAGCAAAGAGTTCCTGCGCGCGCACCCCGACATCATGAAAACCCTCGACACGCAACTGCGCGCCAAACTCCTCGCCGACCCCACCGCAGAACCGGCCGAACCGGTAGCGGGGGAATAGTCGAGGGGGAACACGGAGTATTGATCCGTCTGTTTTCGTTGAATCCGGTCCCTCGGTCGAAATTCCGTCCCGGCGACAAGGTGTTTGCCGTTTCCCGTAAACCGGTGGCAATACTGGAACGAGTATGTGCGCAGAAACCAATATCACCCGATGCGTGGATCTGACGCGACGGCTCGTAACGGGACGCACGTCCCGGAAAGACCGTTCGGAAATGGGGCAGTTTCTGACACCCGCGCCGGTCGCCAGTTTCATGGCCTCCTTGTTTCGACCCGTTAGTCGCCCTGTTCGCATCCTGGATCCAGGCGCAGGTGTTGGTTCGCTCTTTTCTGCGTTGGTTCAGGAATTGTTGAGGCGGAATCCCCTCCCTCCGGCCATTTCGGTTGTGGCTTACGAAACGGATAAGAGTCTGGCTCCGCATCTTCAGGAAGCGATGCGCCTATGTGACGATCTATGCCGTCAATGCCATGTTCCGTTTTCGGGAACGGTCTTGCATGAGGATTTTATCGCCGCAGCCATAAGAGATACCGAGGAAGACTTCTTTCGTTCCAGATCGTCATCTTTTACTCACGCGATCTTGAACCCACCGTATAAAAAGATTCTCAGCAACTCGGATACGAGACGCATCCTCAGTGCCGCAGGGCTGGAAACGTCCAATCTGTACTCCGCTTTTGTTTGGCTGGCGGCAAAATTGCTGGAGCCGGGCGGAGAAATTGTGGCGATTACCCCCCGCAGTTTCTGTAACGGTCCCTATTTTCGACCTTTCCGGAAGTCGTTGATGGAATCCGTGGGTCTGCGGCGGTTTCATGTGTTCCAATCCCGGAAGGAAACATTCAAAGAAGATTCCGTCCTGCAGGAAAATGTGATCTTTCATGGAGAGCGCGAAGGCGAAAAGCAATCAACTCTAACTGTTTCTGTTTCAAACGGGAATGATTTCTCGGAAATGGCGACCCGTGAGATTCCATTCGACAAGGTTGTGCTTCCCGGCGATTTGGATGCGTTCATCCATCTGGCGGAGGATGACGAAGCCTTGGCAATCATGGAGAAGATGTCCTCCTTTAGAACAACGCTGGATGAAATCGGTCTGGAAATCTCAACAGGGCGGGTCGTGGATTTTCGTGCCCGGTCATTTCTTCGGGAGCGTTCCGAACAGGGGACCGTGCCTCTTTTGTATCCTTGCCATCTTTCGAATGGATTTATTCGTTGGCCTGTCGAGGGTGGGAAAAAGCCGAACGCCCTGGTTATGGCGGAAGAGACGCTTAGTTTACTGGTTGCATCGGGGTTCTATGTTCTCACCAAGCGTTTTTCGTCGAAAGAAGAACGTCGGCGTGTGGTGGCCGCGGTTTGCGACCCAAGGCGTTTAAATTCGGACTGGCTTGGCTTTGAGAACCACCTCAACTATTTTCATGCTCGCGGGAAAGGTCTGGCGTTCAATTTGGCGAAAGGTCTTGCCGTGTTTCTCAATTCTACCGTGTTTGATCGGCATTTCCGCCTGTTCAGTGGACATACGCAGGTCAATGCCTTGGATTTGCGGAGACTGCGTTATCCCGCGAAAGAGCAACTGGTAAGGATGGGGAAGCGGGTATTGGATGAAATGCCGAGCCAACAGATGCTGGATGAGATCCTGACCAAGGAATGTGCCCTGGATGAATGAAGACATGAATGACGGAGAAAAAAAGATCCATGAAGCGCTTGAAATTCTGCAGGAATTGGGTTTTCCCCGTCAGCAGGTCAACCAGCGTTCCTCGTTAACCCTTTTGGCTCTTCTCGATTTGAAACCGGGCGACTCGTGGGCGAAAGCGGGTAACCCGCTTATGGGGATCACACCGATGATGGAATTCTTCGCCCAGTACTACGGAAAGCACTACGCACCCAACACTCGGGAAACCGTCCGTCGTCAGAGTGTGCATCAATTCGTTCAGGCGGCTCTGGTTGTTTCAAATCCCGATGCGCCCTCCCGACCGACCAACAGCCCCAAAGCGGTTTATCAAATTGAAGAAAGCGCATTGAAATTGCTGCGCGCGTTTGGCCAGACATCGTGGAACCGAAGAAAGACCCGGTACTTGAGTTCTGTGAAAACACTGAACCAGCAGTATGCAAGGGAACGCAAAATGCGCCGGATACCGGTTCAAATTGAGAAAGAACGCCAGATCCAACTCTCCCCCGGTTCACACAACGAACTGGTGCGGCAGATACTAGAAGATTTCTGCCCTCTTTTTACGCCCGGAGCGCAGGTTCTTTATGTCGGCGATACGCAAAAGAAATGGGCCTATAGTGATCCCGAAGCGCTTCATAAGTTGGGCCTCGATTTCGAGGAACACGGCAAAATGCCCGATGTCGTTCTCTATTATCTCTGTAAGAAATGGTTGGTTCTCATTGAGGCGGTCACCAGTCATGGGCCGGTTAATCCGAAGAGAAGACAGGAACTGAAAGAATTATTCGCGGGTACAGCGGCAGGGATTGTATATGTAACCGCTTTTCCGGAAAGAAAGACGATGGTCAAATATCTGGATGAAATATCGTGGGAGACGGAAGTATGGATTGCCGAGGCTCCGACCCATCTGATCCATTTCAACGGAGAACGATTTCTCGGTCCTTACGACAATTGACCGGTCATGAAGTAACAATCGAAAGCGCATATGATAATCCAACGAAAGGAAAACTTTCCGCAGCCTTCTTTTCTTCGGCAAGCGGCACAAAACCTCATGACCGACCAGCCTTTGATTCTCCTGACCAACGACGACGGGATTGACGCGCCCGGCTTGCGCGCCCTGTACGACGCGGTGGTGCCGTTCGGGCGCATCGAGATCGTCGCCCCGGCCCGCCAGCGCAGCGCCGTCAGTCACGCCATTTCCGTCTATCAGGAACTGCTCTGTACCCGCGTGTTTGACGACGCCGGGCGCCCCTGGGGGTACGCGCTCGACGCCATGCCCGCCGACTGTGTCAAACTGGCCGTGGCGCGGCTGCTCGACCGCAAACCCGATCTGGTGATTTCCGGCATCAACCCCGGAGCGAACCTGGGTTGCAACATCCTGTACTCGGGCACGGCCTCCGCCGCGCGCGAGGCGGCTATGTACGGTCTGCCCGCTCTGGCGGTCTCCGTTCAACTGCACCCGGCCAAGTATCCCGCCCTGCCCAACTTCGACGCCGCTGCGACTTATCTGCGGCGGCTGGTTCCCGAGGTGTTGCGCCACGGGTTGCCCGCCGGGACACTGCTCAACATCAACACGCCCAACCGGCCGCCCGAGGAGATTCAGGGAGTGATGGTCTCGCGACAGGGGCGGACCTTCTTCACGGATCGGTTCGAACTCCTCACCGGCGACGAGACCACGTCCGTCTTTCGCAACGTGGGCGATTCGGTCGTGCGAGGCGATTCGCGTCCCCCGGATGCGGACGATGTGGTGGTCGAAGCGGGATGTATTTCCGTCACCCCCCTCCAGTTCGACCTCACCCACCACGCCTCTCGCCAGGAATTGAGTGACTGGCTGCCCGGAATGGATGACCCACGGGGATCAACCCCGAGCGAATCGAAATGACCCCCCCGGCGCGCAAAAAACTTCTGATTCTCGGAGCCGGCCCCACAGGGTTGGGCGCCGGATGGCGGCTGGCGCAGCGGGGTTACACCGACTGGGTCATCCGCGAACGCAACGCGTATCCGGGCGGTCTCTCGGCCAGTTTTCTCGACGCGCAGGGGTTTACCTGGGACATCGGCGGCCACGTCGTTTTTTCCCACTACCCCGAGTTCGACCGCTTTTTCGATGAAATGACCGGGGGAGACGTCTTCCGCCACGAGCGGCGCAGCTATATCCGCCTGGCGGGCGCGTGGGTCCCCTATCCGTTTCAGAACAACATCCACCGGCTTCCGCCGGACCTGCGGCAGGAGTGTCTCGAAGGGCTGGAGGAGGTGGCCGGACGCGAACCGGACACGGCCAACTTTCTGACATGGAATCTGAGCCGACTGGGACGCGGGATCACACGCCTCTTCATCGAGCCGGACAACCGCAAGCGGTGGGCCTGCCCGCTCGACCGGATGTCCGCCGACTGGGTGGCCGACCGCGTCAGCCCCGTCAATCTTGACCGCATCCGTGAGAACATCCGGCTCGACCGTGACGAAGTGTCCTGGGGGCCGAACAATACCTTCCAGTTTCCACGCCACGGGGGCACGGGCAGCATTTTCCTGGAGGCCGCCCGGCGGTTGGGCGATCGGGTGGCGCTCAACCACGAAGTCGTGGCGATTGATCCCGAGCGGCGGGTGGTGCGCTACGCCAACGGCCACGCCGAAGCGTACGACGCGCTGATGAGCACGCTGCCGATCCGCCAGCTGATGCGGATTGTTCTGGGCGCGCCGCGCGAGTTGGTCCAGCGCGCGGACCAGTTACGCCGGGCCAACAGCCTCATTCTGGGGTTCGGCTTGTGCGGTCCCTGCCCGTCCGAGAAGTGCTGGATCTACTGTCCCGAGGAACCGGCGCCCTTCTACCGGGTCACCTACCTGTCGAACTACTCGCCGTTCAACGCGCCCGGCGAGCAGTTCTACTCCCTGATGTGCGACATTTCCTACTCCGACCTGTTTCCCCACGACCTGGCCCGCATTGTGGAAAACACGCTGCGGGGGCTGGAAGTCACGTCGCTTCTCATGCCGGGGGAGCGGAGTGCGATCGTTTCGACCCACCTGATTGACGCGCCGTACTCCTACCCCGTGCCGACGCTCGACCGCGATGCGATTCTGGCCGACCTGCACGCCTGGCTTGAGCCGCGCGGAATTCATTCACGCGGACGCATGGGCACGTGGCTCTACGAGATCGGCAACATGGACCACAGCGTGATGCAAGGCCTCCAGTGGGCTGACGCCCAGCTGGACGGCACACGCGAAAGCGTGTGGCTGGACCGGGAGTGAAAAAACGCAGTTGAAGCGCCCCCGCCACGGCCTTCCTCATAGGCGGGCGAGACGCCCGCCTGAAAGGAAAGAAGCCGTGGCTGGGATGTTCAACTGCGGTTTTCAGGCTGATCGGCACAGACGGAAAGACGGGGAAATTCGACCCCGCCCGGACACTTGAAATCGCATCCGCAAGAATGCAACCGAATGTCGGATTTCAAGCCCGCGCGCGTTCTATT
>DAOPYU010000162.1:0-9394 GCA_035353095.1 Candidatus Sumerlaeota bacterium
CGCCCGCCTGAAAGGAAAGCCGTGGCTGGGATGTTCAACTGCGGTTTTCAGGGTGCAATGCGGTTCAAAAAAGACACAAACATGGAAGGCGCAAAGAAACGTTTGGGAAGAAATCACACGAAGACACAAAGTCACGAAGAACCCCCCATCAACCCGGGAACCGCTTTCTTCCCCTGAAAATGGGCATTTCCGGGAGGGCGGGCGTCTCGCCCGCCTGAAAGGAAAGTCGTGGCTGGGAGGTTCAACCGCGGTTTTCAACGATTTTTTAAGAAATTCGAGAAAGGAAAAGAGGGACGGGATAACGGGATCAACAGGATAGGGTCGCAGTCTTGCCTTATCCTGTTGATCCCGTTATCCCGTCTATTGTTCTCGGTTGTATTGTTTTGAATACGAGGATAATCAATTCCCAAACCAGTGTTGCCAGTTCGACGCGAGGATCATCGCGGCGACAATCAGGAGACCGGTGACGCGGAAAGTCAGGGCTTCCGGGTCGTGTCTTGGGCAGAACCGGGAAATCGGATGGGGCGGTTGTTCCTGCGCCTCGAATTCGCCTCCTGTCGGATGGCCGGCACAGTGGGGGCATTCCTTCTGCCAGACCATGCGATCGTTCCGGCAGACCGGACATGGAACCACTTGACCGCGAGCCACCCCCATCTGGTCCCGGAAGGCGTAACCGAATACGGTCATCAGGACCCAGGTGACCAGCGCCGCCCGGCGTTTTCCCATTCCACTGGCCCGGGTTTGTTTCCAGATTTCTCGAACCCAGATGCTGTACATGCCCAATAGAAGCAAAGTCAGATTTCCAACAACCAGGAACAATTTCCCACCGGACAGAATGCCGAACCGGATAAAAATCGCCGGGATCATGCCCAGGATGGCGAGGGCCATCAAACCGTCCGCCAGGCGGGTGGGCCAGGTGGGGCGAACCGGTTCGTTTTGTTCCGGTATTCGCAGGGTGACCGGAAAGCCCTTGACTTCCCGGTAATTCAGGCGCCGAAGACTGGCGGCCATGTGAGGCGCTTCCCAGATGAGGAAAAGACAGCCCGCCGCCCAGAGGGGCCACCCATACAGACAACACGTCACGACCCAATCCGGGAGCATCGGGTAGAGTTTCTTCAAGGCCGAAGAGGAAAACGGTACGAGGCCACCAATGAATCCCACATTGATTCGGCCCCCCCGCCAGAGAAGCAGGTAGAAGAAGAGACCGATGGGCAGGACCGAAAAGAGGGAAAACCAGTAGGAAACCGTCTCGTGAAACTTGATGTGTCCGGTTACGAGAGCCCATCCCTGTCCCAGTATCAGTCCCGCCGCGCCCGCCAGTGTGACCAGACCCCAGACGGCCATCGGAATCCAGGCCACCTGACGGTCGGTGACGGGGAACAGTGTCTCGCTCAGCCGGGTATGCAATCCCATTACGAATGTGAATACCAGACCGAGAAACGGGATCAATGCCAGATACTCCCGGTCGAGCGGCGGTTGATTCAAGGCGATGAACAGCAACAGCGTGAACGCTGTCCCCATTCCCGCCGCCACGCGCCAGCGGATCAGTTTGAAGAGGAGGGGGGTGGATTTCGTCATGATAGTTTCTCTCGTCTATGAATGTCAGATGAAGGCACATAGTTTAAGTGTGTACGTACATTATCGGTTTGCCATAAGGATCAAGAGGAGTAAGAAAACGAGCCCCAGGGTTCGAAAGAAAAAGGCCGGATAGTCGTCTATGGGCCATATCCATAAATACTTGTTCGAGTGTGGTACTTTTTTTTGAGTATTTGTTTCATTCAGATGATTGGTATTGCAATGCGGGCATTCTTTCTGCCAGACAAATTGCCAGTTCTGACAAGACCGGCAACGGATGACCGTTCCTTTGGTCACTCCCATACGACTTCGAAATACGTATCCGATCAGGGTCATTTCGGCCAGCAGGGTCATAATTGTCCGTAATCGAGTCATTCCACTGGCGCGTTTCATCTTCCAACTGAATCCCAGAAAGTAGAGTGACAATCCTAGGATGAGAGTCAGACAGAACAGGAGTGAGAAAATCAGTTTTCCGGATAGATGGATGATGAAGTAGGTAAACAGGGGGGCATAGAGGCTGAAAAGGGCAAGTCCCATCATCAGGTTCGCCAGTGCCGTGGGCCAGGTTCGGAGGAATGGGGATGCTCCACATTGAGGGATCTGGACGGAGAATCCGTAGTATTCGGAACTAACTGAGTCCACTCGACGCAGGATAGCCGTCTGTCTGGGCGCTTCCCAGATGAGGAAGAAACAGCCTGTTGTCCAGAGGGGCCAGAGAGAAAGAATGAAATAGATAAACGGCCATAAGGTTTCCCCAAAACACAGTTTCAGGAAATTGATATAATCCTCCATGCCGATGAGGGAATAAGCCGGGAAAATAATATTGTAGGGGTTTATCTTCATAGATCGCCAAATGAGTAACAGAAGGAAAAATGTGAGGGACTGAATTCGAACTGAAGAAAACCAATAGGCAAGCGTGCTGCAAAACTCCGTCCACCCGCCTTTGAGGATGAATACCTCTCCCAGAATCAGTCCCCCTGTTCCACTCAGGGTCACCATTCCCCATACGATCATGGGGATCCAGGCCGTCTGGCGGTCATTGACCGGAAACAGGGTGTTCCCCAGGAAGGAATGCAATCTCATCAGCATGGTCAGGATCAGGCAAAGGAACGGTAATAATGGGAGGTATTCCCAGGTGAAAGAAGGGGTAACCAGCCGCAAGAACCAGAATATGGCAAAGGCCATGCTCATCCCCGTCGCCACGCGCCAGCGGATCAGTTTGAAGAGAAGTCGTGTGGATTCTGTCATGACAGTGTTCCTTCAGGGGATCGCCCGTATGAAACGGAACGCGTCCGGGCGTGTTTCAATTTCCGAACCCGTGTTACCAGTTCGACACTACGATCATCACGACGATAATGATGAGACCGATGAAACGGAAACCCAGGGCTTCCGGGTCGTGTTCGGGCCAGAGTTGGGAGAGCCAACTCCTTTTCCGTTTTCCTTCTTGGGGTTGTGATTCGGCAGGAATGGACCGGCTTGCGCAGTGGGGACAGACCTTGTGCCAGACCAGGCGCAGGTTGCGGCAGGAGCGACAGCGAGATATTTCGCCCCGGGACACGCCCAGCCAGTCCCGCATTCCATAGCCTATTCCAGTCATTTCGATCAACAAGGTCCATGCTGCGTGGGACCGGCTCATGCCACTGGCCCGGTTCCGGTTCCAGGTTTTGATCAGGAGAAAGGTCAGGATGAGCAGAATGCCCAGACCCATCACGAGACCGTAAATATTTCTTTCAACGGTCAGGCACCGAGGGAAGGCATCAAGAGTCATATAGACCATAAAGGTTCCGATACCGAGCGTTACCAGAACTCCCGTAGCGGAATCAAGCAGAGCCGTTACCCAGGTTTGATGAAACGGACCGGAGGTGTTGGGCGTGCGCCGATTATTTTCGGGGACTGTTTCGCTTTCCTGGAATTCTACCCGGCGTAAGGCAGCTATCTTTTGGGGGGCTTCCCAGATCAGGAGGAGAGAACCCAGTATCCAGAGAGGCCAGACGGAGTGGCCGAAGAACATCCATTCCGGGGGTGTTGTCTTGACATTTTTCGAGGAGATTAGGATGTAAGCGAACCATGTCATGGACCCCATGCCACCCTGGAGGGGGTTGATCCTCTGTAAAAGAAGGAAGAGAAAGAAGGCAAAGGGGACGACTTGAATTGCGGAGAAATGGATGAGGGGTGTCTCATCAAACGAAATCACCCCTGTGGTGAACCCGACCCACTGTCCCAGGATTACGCCGAACGCTCCAGAGAGGGTGATTCCCCCCCACACCGCCATTGGCATCCAGGCCACCTGACGGTCGGTAACGGGGAAGAAGGTCATCCGGTTCAAGAAGGCAGGCAACTTCAGCAGGTCAGTGAGAATCAGACTGACAAACATGAGAGAAACCGGGTATCCGATTGAGATTTGATGCTTAAAAAACGCGAGACAAAAGAACAGGACCGGCATGACGCTCAGTCCGAGAATCAGTCGCCAGCGAATCAGTTTGAAGAGGAGGAGGGTGGATTTCGTCATGCGATTTCTCCCACCTGTTTTCGAACCCAACTCCGGTACCCGAACCCGTGAAACAGCAGGATTGACAAGCCATTGAGGATTGCCAGAGGCCAGTTTTGCAGATAGAGCCACGCGATGGGTTCACGCGATTCGTAACAGAGGTTGACGTCCCATACCGCGATACCGATGGCGGTAAACGCCACCAGACATGCGACGAGGGATTGAAGGAATCCGGGGAGGTTCTGTAAACAACAGGCGGCCCACATCCAGAACGCGATGGCGAAGTAGGGGAGAAGGATCAGGAACGGAGTGGTGGTGAAGGCCTGATCGGGCCGGGCGGCGTTGAGGCGACAGGCCATCCCCAGACCGATGACGAGTTCCAGAACGAACGCGAAGGCGCAGAGCCAGGCGGCGTGGGTCCACCAGGTCAGGGAGCGCTGGCGGGGGAGATTGGCGTAGAACATGGCCGTCTGTCCCTGTCCCTCCGGACCGCAGATCCGCCCGGTCAGGTAGGAGAGGACGACGGCCAGAATCACGAACGGCGCCGCGACGATGTGAATCGGGTGTTTTGCGTTGGGCGAAAGGATAAAGAACCCCGCCAGGACGTAAAAAAGGCTGTAGAGAAGGTCTATGCCGGTCAGCCGGGCGTGGGTGGTCACGATGCGGCGGACCTGGGCGGCGGGGGTCCAGAATAAGGGGGGCGTTTCCATCAGGCGATCTCCCGGTGTCCGTTGGATTCGTTATAGACCAGGAAGAGTTCTTCGAGGTTGAGGTGTTCGACGGTGACGTCGAGGCCGTCGAGTTTCGCCGGGTCGAAGTCCTCGACCACGGCGCGCCAGGCGCCGCCGACCTCGTCCGCGTGACGCACGTGGAAGCGTTCGCGAACGAGGGGCGCCTGACGCGGGGAGGGGAGACAGAGGCGCTTGACCCGCGCGCGGAGGGTTTCCAGGTCGCCCTCGGCCACGACCCGTCCCAGTTTCATGAACGCCACGCGGTCCACGAGCCGCTCGACATCGCTCAGGATGTGGGAGGAGAGGACGATGGTGAGGGGGCGTGCGGCGGCCTGTTCGATGAGGAGATCAATCAACTGGCGCCGCACGGCGGGGTCGAGGCCGCCCGCCGGTTCGTCGAGGACGAGCAGTTCGGGCATCTGGGCCAGAATGAGCGTCAACATGAAGCGGCGTTTCTGACCGAGGCTGAGCTGGCCGAAGACCGAGGAACTCGACAGGGCGAACTGTCCGGCCAGGTCCTGGGCCATCGGCTGGCTCCAGGTGGGGAAGTAGGCGGCCTGGAGTTCCATGGCGTCGGCGAGTGTCATGCGGTTGGGCACGGCGAGGGCGTCGGAGAGCCAGCCGATGCGGGCCCGGACGGCGGGCTCCATCGTGCCGGGCTCGACGCCCAGGGTGCGGACCTCGCCCCGGTCGGGCCAGAGCATCCCCATGGCGAGTTTGAGCGCGGTGGTTTTGCCGCTGCCGTTCTCGCCCATCAGGCCCAGGATCGAGCCGGTGGGGACGGTCAGGTTCAGGTCGCGCACGCCGCGTTTCTCGCCGTAGTAACGGGTCAGGTCGGTGGCGACGATGGCTTTGTCGGTCATGGTTTGGATTCCTTTCCTTCGCGGATTCGGGTGATTTCGTCGGCGATCCAGGTTTGCAGGCGGTCGTAGTCCACGCCCAGCCGTCCGGCTTCGACGACCAGATTGCGGATCTGGGTTTCGAGGCGCCGACGCTGTTCGCTCTGAGTCAGGCCGGGGGAGCGCCCGCCGACAAACGTACCGCTGCCCGCCTGGGTGTAGATGACCCCCTCGGCTTCGAGCTGGCGATAGACGCGGGCGACGGTGGTCGGGTTGAGGCGCAGTTCCTCGGCCAGGCTGCGCACGGAGGGGAGCCGCTCGCCGGGCGGCAGCGCGCCGCTGACCACGCGGTATTTGATCTGCTCGGCGATCTGAGCCGAAACCGGGATACCGCAGTGGTGGTCAATCGTGAAATACATGCCGATCCTCGCTGCCTTAACTGTACACAGTATGGTCATACAGCGAACACATTGCAAGCGCTATTTTCTGGGGGGAGGAAGAAAAGAGGGATTTGGGGAAATCGGGCTCAGGAGAATCCAGAGTTCCGATACAGCGCATAGAACCCGGGTTCATTGCCTTGGTAGGGACAAAGATTCAGTGCTTCGCAGGGCTTCGGGGCGCTCTCGGTCTGCCTGTTTTCTTTCGAGAATAGGGCGAAGTGACAAACAGAGAGATTCCACTCGATCCGTCCTCTGAAGTTGGCCTGCTTTAAGCAGGCTATTCTTTGCCCCCTGCTTCAGCAGGGGGGGAGGGGTGATTCTTTCCATTTCCGGAAGCGCGCTTCAGCGCGGCTTCCCTGGAATCGCTTCTCGCCCGTTCATCCGAGAGAAAGCCCGGCTGAAGCCGGCTTTGAAAAGGAGAATGAGTCGAAACACCCCGCCTGAAGGCGGGTGCAAAGAAGAGCCCGCTGAAGCGGGCTGAGGTACCTTTTCAAGACAACGACTTGGGGATTCTCCGGCACTCTCGACCTTGCCCCACATCCTCATAATTGGGTTAAGGTTACGGTTGCTTTTTCCCTCTTTTTCGTGGCATTCCGCGGGTGTCCCGTCTAAAGTGGGCCATGTGCGGGTTTCGGGTTTTCATCCGTTTGGCGGTGTGGCGGCTCGAAGAGATCGGCAGATTCCGTAATTCTATGAAAAGGGGATGGAGTCATGGCAATCCCGGTGTTTTCTTTTGAAAAATCGTATGTGCCGTGCGAAGGGGACTATGTGCTGTTGCCCTATCGTGACGGCGGGACACCTTGTTTCAGGGTGGACGCGCTGCCGGGCGCATTACAGGCGGTGGTACGGGCGCCGAAGGAAGAAGGGGGTGGGATTGCCGTTTTCCTCGGGGAAGCCGGAGGGGTCCGCCTGTCCGTGCGGTGTGTGCGGCTCGATGCGAAGCGTTCTTCCGTGGAAGCGGAAGCGCGGAAACTGGTCGTGAAGGGGTTGGGCGCGGCCAAGAAACAGGAGTCGAGTCGGATTGTTGTTCTGCTTGATGGACAGGACGCGCGGTTGACCGTGGCCGTGCAGGAAGGCGCGCTGCTGGGCGGGTATGCGTTCGACCGGTACCTGGAGAAGAAGGCCGAGCCGCTGCCGGTGCTGCTGGTGGTGAGCGGGGGCGATACCGCTTCGCTGCGCAAGAGCCTGGAGGAAGAGGCAGCGGTGTGCGGGTGTGTCAACTTTGCCCGCGACGTCTTGAACGAACCGCCGAACGTGATCAAGCCGCCGTCGCTGGCCGAGGCGTTTCTGCTGGCCGGGAAGGAAAGCGGCCTGAGTGTGAGCGTGTGGGACGAGAATAAACTGGCCGAGGAGCGCTGTGGAGGCATTCTCGGAGTGGGGCAGGGTTCTGCGGCGAAGCCGCGGCTGGTCATCGGCGAGTATGCTCCGGAAGGGGCGCAGAAGCATCTGTGCCTGGTGGGCAAGGGGATCACGTTCGACAGCGGCGGGTACTGCCTGAAGCCGACCGAGGGACAGATCGGGATGAAGTACGACATGGGGGGCGCGGCGATGTGTTTTGCCGCCGCGTGCGCCATCGCCCGGTTGAAACTTCCCCTGCGGGTGACGGTCCTGACGCCGCTGGCCGAGAATGCCATCTCGGGCGAGGCGTACATGAACACTTCGATCCTGACGACGCGGTCGGGTAAGACGATCGAGATCCACAGCACGGACGCCGAGGGGCGCTTGCTCCTGGCCGACGCGCTGGTGCTGGCCTCCGAGCGCAAACCGGACTGGATTGTGGATGCGGCGACGCTGACCGGGGCGTGTGTGGTCGGGCTGGGCGAAGACATCGCCGGAGCTTTGGGGACCGATTCCGACTTTACGCAGGCGCTGGTGAAGGCGGGGGTGGACGTGGGCGAGTGGTTCTGGGAATTGCCGCTGCACCTGCCCTACCTCGAGTGCATGAAGACGACGGTGGCCGACGTGAAAAACTCGGCGGGGCACCGCTGGGGGGGCGCGATCACCGCGGCGGTGTTCCTGAAGGAGTGGGTGCCGGACGGCCAGAAGTGGATCCATTGCGACATCGCCGGGCCGGGATGCAAGGAAGAGCCGCTGGGGCACCTGGGCAAAGGGGCCAAGGGGTTCGGCGTCAAGACGCTGGTGCGTCTGGCGCGCAATCTGGCCGGGAAATAATCGCTTAAATCGGTAAAATTTCGAAATAACCTGAATCGGTCAGTTAAGAAGATGGCGTTTGTCACCCAATCGGGGACAGGCGCCATTCTTTTATTGGATTCCGTCCGGCCCCCACCCAAAAGCCTTCAGGCGAAAAGTCGGCTCACCCCATTGGTGTCGTATCGGTTTGGCAGCCTCTTGACCGATCCCAATTCGCGCAAACAGGTGTCAATAATTTTCACATGACGGCGGACCGGCGGGCTGTGATTTCGTGAAAGCAGTTCCAGAAATGATAGATAAATAGTTATGATTGACATCATCTTACTGCAATGGTAAATAATACCCGTTGCTGTAGATGTGGATGAGAAGATGGCCGTATGGGAGTCGAGGTATGGGTACCTTGTACCAGGAAAAGGAGAATGGGAACATGATCGGCAGTCAGGTTTTTCGTGCAGGTGAGAAGGTGTTTCTTGTTTGGGTCATTCTGTTCCTGGTGGTGGTGAGCGGCGTGCAGGCCTCGCCGGTTGTCTCGTCCTTCAAGATCAACAACGGCGCGGCGGAAACGGCCAATCCGGCGGTGACCCTGCCCAGCATCTGTGAAGGCGCGACCGGCGCGACCCATTCCTATATGGCGAGCGAATCGCCCGATTTCACCGGCGCGGCGTGGAAACCCTACGCCTCCGTCCCTCTGTTCATTTTGTCCAACACCACGAGCGGGACAAAGACGGTCTATTTCAAGGTGAAGGACAGCGCAAACGCGGAGTCCGCCGTCACGAGCGACACCATTACCCTCGGAGGGGAGGGGTATTCGGTTGTGGCGTGGGGAAGTAATGAGAACGGACTGTGTAGTATTCCCTCTCGGAATATTGGTTTTGTGGCAATAGCACCAAGTATGGGTTTGAAATCCGATGGTTCGATCATTGCATGGGGAAACAGTGCTGAACTTCCCGAACCTAACAGGGACTATGTAGATATCGCCGCTTCAAATGGAGGTTGGCATTTTTTGGGTTTGAAGTCCGGTGGTTCGATTGTTTCGTGGGGATCCGATCTCTATGGTCAGTGTTCTGTTCCCGCACCCAACAGCGGTTTTGTCAGCATTGCGGCGGGAGAGAATCACTGTCTGGGATTAAAGTCCAATGGTTCGGTTGTGGCGTGGGGAGAAAACCTCTA
>DAOPYU010000163.1:0-9384 GCA_035353095.1 Candidatus Sumerlaeota bacterium
GGGATACAGCCTCATGACGGATAGAAGAGTTTTTCAGGGAATACTGAAGATTCTTTTGGACAAATGCATAAAAAAACGGCCCGCGTCTGGAAGGGGGGGGACGACGCGGACCGCTTCTGATGATCTATCTGGTGGGCCTAGGTGGACTCGAACCACCGACCTCGCGCTTATCAGGCGCGCGCTCTAACCAAAGCTGAGCTATAAGCCCGTTCCCCTCACGCAGGGGAGCATAAAGATAGAGTTTTTGAGGGGCAGAGTCAAGGAAGAAATGCGCAAAAATCGCACGAAATTCATTCCGATTTTTCCCGCTTTCAGAATGCAAGTGTTAGGCGCCTTTTCCGTTTATTTTTTCCGGGGAAGGCGAGAAGGTTGTTCCTGACTGAAGGATTTTGTGCGGGGCTGTCCGGGTTTTGGTTGACGGCTGAAGGGACAAGGGGGTCTAATACCCCTTGGGATTGAGGGAGATGAATGGGTGCATCCCGATCCGGTGCGGTTTCCGGCGGGAAGGGTGGGGGATTTTTTCGGATCATGCGACTCTATCTGATGCGTCATGCCAAGGCCGAGGGGATCAGTCTGCTCTACAATCAGGACCACTTGCGTCCCCTGACGAGCGCGGCGGTGGAACTGCTCGAGCAGGCCGCGCCCCGCATGCGCGACGCCATGGGTGTTCTGGATCGTGTCTTTTCCAGCCCGCTGGTGCGGGCGCGACAGACGGCGGAGATCCTTCTGGAGGCCTATGGGGTGGACCGCGATCCGATTGTGGAAGCCAAACTGGATGGGACGTTCGACCCGGACGTTATCGCGGGGTTATTGCCTCAACTCATGGATATTCAATCGGTTTTGATGGTGGGGCACGCGCCCAACCTGGATGAACTCATCGCCTATCTCGTGGCGCCGACCGAGCAGCGGGCGTTTACGCGCATGAGCGCCGGAAGTCTGGCCTGTATCGAGGTGGATGTCTCCCTGACCCGTACGGGGACGCTGTTGTGGCTGATCCCGCTGGAGGCCTGGTGAGGAAAAGTGCGGGAGTGTCCCTTCTTTCAAAATCTTTGTCCCGAGATCCCATGAAGATTCTTTTTGTCACGAACTATTTTCCCCCCCATTATGTCGGTGGTTACGAACTGCATTGCGGTCGGGTGGCCGAGTGGATGGCGCGCGCCGGACACGCGGTCCGCGTGTTGACGGGGGATTTCTCGCTTGGACCGGGCCGCGCCGAACTGGACGCGCCCGGCCTTGAGGTGTGTCGAGACCTGACCCTGCGGTACTGGACCGATGTGACGGACCTGGGGTACTGGGCGCGCGAATGGCGCGATGTGCGGATTTTCCGGTGTCATGTGCGGGATTTTCGACCCGACGTGGTGGTTCTGTGGAACATGCGGAAACTGGCGTTCGGGATCGTGCTCGAAGCGCAGCGGTTGTGTGGGAACGCGTTGGTGTACCATCTGATGGACGAGTGGGGCGCGGAGTTCCGCGCGGCCAACGGCCTGCCGCAGTTCTGGGCCCGGCCCGCTTCCTCTTTCTGGGGACGGGTCGTGAAACCCCTGTTGCGCAGGCTTTACCGGTGTTTCTTCACGGAGGACGTGAGCGCCTGGCGGCCCGAAAATGGGGTGTTGGTTTCGCAGGCCCTCGGGGATCTGTGCCGCAAACACGACTTGGTGTTTCCGCGCCAGATGGTTTCGTATATCACCTACGATCCGGCGGTTTTCGGTGAGGCGGGGAGAGGACCTGCGTCCGCCGATGCGACCGGAGGGACCGGTCCCGTGCGGTTCCTCTGGGCGGGACGGTTGTGTGCGGGCAAGGGGCTTCTGACGACTCTGGACGCGCTCGACCGGTTGTATGAAAAGCGGCCGCAGGAAGACTGGACGCTGGATTTCTGCGGGATTGTGGACGAGGAGACGCGGACCGGCGTCCTGGAACCGCGTCTGGCCCGCGCGCCCTGGAGCGGACGGGTCCGGTATCTGGGGTCGTTGTCCTACAACCAGATGCCCGCCGTCTATCGCGCGCACGATGTCTTTCTCTTTACCTCCGAGGTCCACGAGGGACTGCCGGGCACGATCATCGAGGCGTTTGCCTGCGGCCTGCCGGTGATCGGGACCCTGACCGGGGGGACGCGCGACGTGCTGCGTCCGGGTGAGAATTGCCTGACCTACCCAATGGGGGACGCGCATGCGCTGGTGGAGGCGATGGAGACCCTGCTGGACCGTCCGGACGAGCGGCGGCGGTTGTCCGCGCAGGTGGCGCAGTTCGCCTATGAACACTGTTGCAACGAGACGGTTTTCCCGAGGCTCCTGGCATTCTACGAGGAACTGCTGGCGCGGCGTGGGGGGGCTTCCTGAGCGTTTTGTTTGAAAATTTAGGGGGGGCTTTCCGTTTCCCTGCCGTCAGCGATGAAATTCTTTGTGACTTTGTGTCTTCGTGTGATTTCTTTTCGAGCGGTTCTCTGTACCTCTGCGTGAGGCCTTGAACCGCATCTCACACAAAGACACGAAGGCACGAAGTTTTTTCCGGATACGGAGAGAACAGGTCCCCTTGATCTTCTGGAGAAAGAGCGGTCACAAAAATATAACAGAAGGGACGGGATCACAGGATAAACAGGATGTATCTGGCGGGGGAGACCTATCCTGTAAATCCCGTTATCCCGTCTATTTTTTTCTGTATTGCCCTGAATGCGCTTCACTGTCAGGAAAGCTGGGTCCGCCCCTGAAGGGCGTGTTGCAGGGTCTGGGAATCGGCGTGTTCGAGGTCGCCCCCCATGGGCAGCCCCAGCGCGATGCGCGAGAGGCGCAGGCCGCGCGCCTTGTAGCGGCTGGTGAGGTAGAGCGCCGTCGCTTCGCCGTCCACGCTCGGATTCATCGCCAGGATGATCTCCTCGATCTGTTCCCGCTCGATGCGGGCGTCGAGCGCGGCGATGGTCAGGTCCTGCGTCGTGATCCCCCTGAGCGGGCTGAGGCAGCCGCCCAGCACGTGGTACCGTCCCCGGAACCCGCCTGCGGTTTCGAGCGCGACGGCGTCCATGAAGTTTTCCACCACGCACAGGAGTCGGTGGTCGCGTTCCGGGTCCCGGCAGACCGGGCAGGGGTCGTCTTCCGTGATCTGGAAGCAGTTGGGGCAGGGGTGCAGGCGCTCGCGGGCCTGGAGGAGGGCGTTGGCCAGTTCCTGCGACTGTTCAGGTGGCGCCTGGATCAGGTGAAACGCCAGCCGCTCGGCGCTTTTTCGGCCGATGGTGGGGAGTTTCAGAAGGTGCGTCACCAACGCTTCGAGCGACGGAGGCATCGGTCGGGCCATGAGCCGGAGGGTCCTTTCCAGTGGGTCGTACGTGTCTTCCAGCGGACTCGAAAACACCTGTAACACCATACCAGTCGGGTTGGAGTGGGTCAAAGCAAATAGGCGCGGGTGTTTCCGCTTTTCAGGCAGTAAAGATTTTGTCCGAAGAAATCTCACCACAAAGACACCAAGACACAAAGATTTCGGTTCCGACCTTGGTGTCTTCGTGTCTTGGTAGTTTTCTGGAAACCAGTAGCAACTTTCGAACAGATTCAACCAGTCAGATATGTTCTATATCTCTATCTCTTTTTCACTCCGAATTTTTCTCCATCTTCTTCATGTCCGATTTCCAATGTACACTAAAGAAATCCGTTCCGTCATCGGATAGATTCATAAGAATGGGGAGTTTCTTACCCGTTTCCATGTTTACAGCGATTAATCTCTCCGCTTGAATCGGCTTGCGGCAGTTTTGCCTGAACAAGACATATTTCCCATCCGGAGACACAAACAAAGGATCAGACCTCAGAAAGTCCGAATATGGAACTTTAATAAGTTTTTTGCGTTCAAGAATAGAGTCACAGTTCATTGTCATATGATAGAGATCTGTTGGACATTTCTTCAGATCCCATACAGGCATGGTACCGACCCACAGTTCATACTGTCCGGAGTCGCATGTCGAAAGACCGATGCGGTTCATGAAGAGATGGAACCGATTGGGCTTGGTGTTATTATCGCCCCATCCAACGGGGAAGGGAATACGATTGGCAGGTCCGGCGATTCGTCCGGGAGGATATGTTTCAACGGGTAGAGGCTCTGCACACGGATTATCCAAGCGATAAATACGAGTCGCTAAAGTCCGATCACCTTCGATTTCTTCTGAGAAGTAGAGTGTCTCGGGAATTTTATCGTCACTCATCATTCCGCCAAATGAAGATTGACTGTCGCCGGAATGAAAACAGTTCTCCACAATTGAGCCGGTCTGTAAATCCAGGCGATCTATTGCCGCCGCATGTTTACTATTTTCAGGGACAACCATACAATAGACAAAGTTTTCCAAGCGTTGGACTCGATACAGGTTCGCCCGGGTGGTGTACTTTTCCCATTGACGTGAAGAAAGTTTGAATGAATAAAACGAATGCCGGGTTACCCCCTGTTTGCCGTTCGCCTGTGAGGCGAGAATGAAGTAAAACTCTTCACCGGTTGGGTCTGCATAGTCAATAAAGACGTCAGTATTGTCGAATTCCGCAGGCAACCGTCCCAACGATTCCAGTTTCCAGTTGGCGCAGTCGAAACGCATCAGGTCCCAATCTGCGTGAGGAGTGTTCGGATGCAGGAAATAGATATTGCCTGCGACGGGGTAGGGTGGTTTTTCCGCAATCAGGATATTGTCCTTTGGGGATTTGTTCCCAAGGGGGAAAAAGGATCGGAAATCGAGCGTATGGCTTCTTTGATACGCGAGATAGGAAATGACAGATACAAAAATCAGAGTTGTTGCGAATAGTAGTACTGTGATTATTTTCCTGTGTTCTCTCATTTCGGTTTCCCAGTTTCCGATAAGAAATCTTTATCGAATCTCCAAGACCGTACAAGAATAATGAGGTTCAAAATCTCAAGGCGCGGATAGATCTCAAAAAACATACCGATAATTGAACCGGCGGTCGGGGGCGCTGTCGCCGTGGAGGGCGAATTCGGTGAGGTCGCCGAGGGGTTGCGCGTTGTCGGTCCAATGGAAGTCGAGTGTCCCTTTTTCCTGGTTTTCCAGCCCGAGGAGTTTCCGGGGGATGGCGAGTTCCAGTTCGTTGCCCGCGGCCTGGAACGTGATCTCTCCCACCACGCCCTGGCCGATCTTCTGGACGCTGGAGCGGTTTTGCGCCGTGGGGGCGGTGTTGGCCAGGAACTCGTAGCCGTTCCAGCCGCCGGTTTTCGGGTTGGCGTCCACGTCGAGGTAGAGGAGCATCCAGTTGGGGTCCTTCCACGGGGTGAGGGGTTCGCGGGTGCGGGCGTAGAAGTAGAGATTTTCGGCGTCGCGGGCGACCTTGAGGGTGAGGAGGTCGTTGCGTCCGGTGTTGTCGGTGTAGCGGGCGATGGTCCCGTAGCCTTTGTGGTCGCGGTGGGCCGTGTCGCCGATGGCGTCGCGGAACTCGGGCGCCACGTCGGCCCAGTCGTTGAACTGGCCATCCACGGCGATGGTTTTGGGCGCGCTGGCCGGGGGGAGGGGGCGGGCGCCCTTGAAGCGGCGGATGTTGGCGACCAGTTGGTAATAATAATTGTCGCCGTGTCCCCCTTTCATCGGCTCGATGTCGCGCGAGAACTCCTGGTTGTACTGATCCACGAAGAAGGTTTGTCCTTTTTCAATCTTTTTCCCGAGCATCTGCCCGCGACCGTCACTGACAAACCGCATCGCGATCCATTCGTTCCACCCGGTGACGAACGCCACGGCGGGGTTGACTTCGAGGGCGCGGTTCCACTGTTCCTGAAAACAAAGCCCCTCGGCGGTGCGTTCCTGACCGGGCACGGGTTGTTTGCCGTTCTGGAAACTGCGTCCGATGTTGCTGACCGGGTGCTGGGCGACGGCAACGCTGATCTCTTCCGGTTTCTGGGGATTTTCGTGCCATCCGGCCTGTTGGGGGAAGTGGTCCACCCAGGGCCATTTGTCACGCCCGTCGGCGAACCACTCCTGTCCCTTGGTCCAGGCCCAGGAGCGGCGGAAGGTGAAGAAGTTGGCGATTTCCGGGCTGTGCCCCTCGGGGGAGGCCATGAGCAGGGGTTTTCCCTCCCACCGGAACCAGAGGTCGGGGTAGAGGTTCTTCGCGTAGAAACTGTTGTAGAGTTCCTGGACGACCCCGGCATGCTGGGTGTTGGTGATGAAGCTGATCTGCGGGGTTCGTTCCCCCTCGGCCCGGATGGCTTGAAAGGTTTCGCACAGGCGCAGGTAACTTTCCGGGTAGGTGGGGCCGTTGGTGACGTCGAACACGATGACATCCACCCCGGCGTTGACGAGCATGTTGCAGTGCTTGCGGATCATGTAGGGGTCGTCCGAGACATAATAGCCGTCTTCCGGTTCGCCCCAGTGGTGGAAGGCGTTGGGGGCGGCCCACTGCGGGTTGGTGGGATTTTCCTTGAGGATCCTGGAAATATCGTAGGGTCCGTCTGGCATCGAGGGTTGCAGCCAGAGAAAATAGAACATGGCCACGATTTTCCCCTCGCGCGGGTTGCCGCACTCGGCATTGCCGGGCAGTTGGCGTCCCAGGCCGTCCATGGCGACCCAGGTGTCGCTCATGCGGTCGCGGGGGGGGACGGGCGCGTCCGCCGCCCGGGGGAGGAGAGGGACGGTTGAAATCAGAAAAGCCGTCAGAAGCAGGCAAGGAAATATCCGGGACGGCTGGGCGAAAGGCGAGGCAGGCATACGGGGACTCTTTCTGTTCAGGGGGGATGTGTGAGCGGGCGCGAACCGCGTGGATCCGGGCCAGGCGGGGCCGGGGTCGTGAGAGGGGACGTCAGGAGACTCCCATATTGCAGGCACGTTGTCTTTTATGCCGGATTCGGCGGCTTTCGTCAATGGGAGATCGGAGTTAAAATGACGTAAGCCTCGCGCCATTCGAGAACAACGGCTCCGTCTTCTCTTCAGACGCTGTAAACCGCTGAAAATGGGACGATTCGGGGCGTTTTTCCGGAAGTCCTTGACAGACGCAAGGGGGACGTTTAGCCTCAGATCTGTTTTGCCTGGGGGGCACGGGTCGAGCGACGCCTGTGTGGGGCGAGACGGGACTGGAAATGCGGGGAGGAGGGACGGTTTTCTGGAAAGGTGTCGGAAAACGGTGTCTCGGATAGCCCCGGAAAGAAGTGGAATATGACGGATTGGAATCTGCCCAGTTGGTATGACATTTTGAAGACCCTGATGGCGGTCATGGTGATTGTCAACCCGTTGGGGATGGTGCCGGCGTACCTGAGTCTGACGGCCAAGGCGCCGGTGACCGAGCGGGCCCGGATCGGCCGGGTGGCCTCCATCACGTCCTGTCTGGTGCTGTTGATCTCGGCGTTGCTGGGAGAACGGATTCTGGCCTTTTTCGGGATCTCGATTCCGTCCTTCCGGGTGGGGGGCGGGATTCTGGTTCTGTTGATCGCCATTGATATGTTGTATGCGCGTCATTTGCGCACCAAGCAGACGCCGAGCGAGGCGGACGAGGCGGGCGAGCGCGAGGCGGTGGCGGTGGTGCCGCTGGGCATCCCTCTCCTGTCGGGTCCGGGCGCGATCAGCACGGCCATCCTGTATGCGCAGAAATCGGACAAGTTGAGCCATCTGATCGTTTTGTGTGTCTGTATTATCACGGTCGGTTTCGTCACCTGGACGGTATTCCGTCTGGCCGAGCCGTTCCGGCGGGTTCTGGGACTGACGGGGATCAACGTCTGCACCCGGTTGATGGGGTTGCTGCTGGCGGCCATCGCGGTGGAATTCATTGCCGAGGGCTTGAAGCAGCTTTTCCCGTTCCTCGGGATGGCTCAGTGACCGGAATCCTTCAGGGTCCGCGGCCATTTTCCCCCGCAATCCCCTTTACCGGAAAAAAGGTTCAAAACTTTTTCCACGATCGGCTTGTTTGCCTCGGGCCGCTGTGTTACGATTCAGAAGATTCGGGCTGTGAACGCAGAGAATGGACCGAGGGTTCGGTTTCTTTTCGGGGGTTTCCAGGACCGTTTCCATGACCCGATCAATCGAACCCACTGAGAGAGAAAACGGTTCAGATCGGAAACGAAAAAGGAGAGGCGAAATGAGGAGCGTAAAGAGGGGTTTGTGGGGCGCGTTGATTCTTGGTTTGGCGATCCTGACAGTTCAACCGGCCCGCGCGGCTGTGGAGGACTGGATGACTGATTTCAACGCGGCGAAGGACAAGGCTGCGAAAGAAAATTGGACATTCTGGTGGATTTCAGCGGATCGGACTGGTGTGGGTGGTGTCAGAAACTGGATGCGGAGGTTTTCAGCAAGCCCGAGTTCCTGACGGAAGCCAAGAAACAGTTCGTTCTGGTGGTGCTCGATTTCCCCAAGAAGGAAGAAAACAAGGCCAAGATCCCCGAAGCGCAGCGCAAGAGCAATGAGGAACTGGCCAAGACCCTGAATGTTCAGGGGTTCCCGACGGTGTTCCTGATGGATGCGAAGGGCGCGACCTATGCCCAGACCGGTTACCAGGAAGGCGGCCCGGAGGCGTACCTGAAGTCGCTCAAGGAGTTCCATGACAAGAAAGTCCAGAAGGACGCGCTGGTGGCGAAACTCGAAGGAACGACGGGTGTGGATCGTGCCAAACTGCTCGATCAGATCGTCGAACTGACCCCCCAGGAACTGGCCGACACCCAGTGTGTCTCTCAAATGGAAGAGATCGTGAAACTCGACGCCGACAACAAGGCGGGCCTGCGCGACAAGTATCAGTTCCGCTCGCGCATGATTGCCGCGGACACGGCGAAGAAGAAAGCGACGGAGACGCTGGGTGCGGGTCAGCTGGCCCAGCGGAATCAGGATGCGGCCCAAGCGGATGAAAACTTCAAGAAGGCCAACGAAGAACTGAAGGCTGTGGCCGCCCTTTACGATGCCATCCTGACCGACCTGAAACCCACAGGGACCAAATTGCAGGAGATCTGGTTCAACAAGGGCGAAACGTGCTTCCTGCAGAAGGATCTGCCGGGCGTGCGCGAGTGTCTCCAGAAGGCGCTCGATGCGGATCCGGCCGGACCGAAGGCTGAGATGATCAAGAAAATGCTGGAACGGTTTGCCGAAAAACCGGCTCAGGAAGTCGGTCCGGCGGCTCCGGCTGGCGCGGTTCCCGTGCCGGCTCCTGCGGCTGGCGCGGCCCCTGCGGCCCCTGCGGCTGGTGCGGCTCCCGTTCCGGCTCCGCAGCCCGCTCCCGCAGCCAAGTAAGCCGGTTCCTGCAAATCGGTTGTTCCATCAAGAGGCGCTGGTACCCGCAATGGGCGCCAGCGCCTTTTTTTTCGAGCCGGGGGGCGTGCTCCCCGAAGAACGCGGCGTGGCTGCCTCATCCCCAGTTGCAATCAAAAGGATAGAGACCCCTTAACCACGAAAGGCACGAAATACTCGAAAGAAGAGGGGGGGCGTGACTTCTTGTGTTCTTTCGT
>DAOPYU010000164.1:0-9340 GCA_035353095.1 Candidatus Sumerlaeota bacterium
CTTTCGTGGTTGAAAAAATCGGTCCTGCACTCAACGGCGAAAAAAAATCGCGGCGGCAGGGACTTCGTTACTTCCCCGTTTCCACCTTCGCGTTGAAGAGGAAGGCGTGGGGGGCGCCGGGGGTGGTCAGTTGGCCCCAGGGAAGCAGTTTCGGGCCGTCCTTCGGCAACTGGAGCGCGCCGTCGGCGCCGACCGTGAGGGTGAGAGGCTGGACATCGCCGCTGTCGGCGTTTACCAGGACGCCCGGGCCGTAACGCAGCGCCACCTTCTCCAGCGTGGCGGGAAGGGTTTTGGGGGTCTCGATGCGCTTGCACCGGCGGTCTTCCAGGTAGGGGCGCGCGGGGTAGGCGATTTCGAACCGGGCGCCGGGCGCCAGGGACTTTTCAAACGCGACGTAACCGCCCTTCCGCGTTGTGGGCGCGTCCTTTCCGTCCACTTTCACCACGACGCGGTCGGCCCACTCGGGCACGCGGATCGCGAACGGCGTGGTCGCGTTGGCCGGGCCGTCGAGGGTCACCTCACACCGCACCGGCACACCATCCTGAGCGGGGAGCGCCTTCGAAGTCACGGTCCAGTCGGTCTTGCCGGTCTGGACGGGCGTCTTGAAATCCACCGGGAAGTTGTACCGGATGCCGTCCGTCCCGCCGGTCGCGAGGTAAGCCTTCAGGTCGCGCAGACCGAGCGGGCAGTGGAAACTGCAACACCAGAGCGACTCCTGACTGTAATCCTTGAAACCGATCGGCCCCTGATCGTCGCAGGCGATGAAGCGATGGCCGAAGCCCCCCGTGGGCCACTGGTTGGCCGGGTATTCGGTGCTCATCAGGCGCTCGGCCATGTCGAGGTAACGCGTCTGGCCCGTGTTGCGCCAGAGCATCAGGTTCAGGCGCAACCAGTCGGACTCGGAGCATCCCTCGTCGCGGTCGAACACGGTCCAGAACTTCTCGAGCACCCCGCCGGACGCGTTGACAAACCCGCCCTGAACGATCGCGTCCCACCGCGTGGTGGCGCGCTTGAGGTATTTCGCGTTGCCCGTTTCTTCGTAAAGCAGGATCAGGCCTTCGTGCTCGCTGATGCTGCCGTGGCTGTGTCCGACCGGCAGGGTGTCGAACTCTTCATGGAAGTCGGCCATGCGCAGGGCGGTCTTGAGGTACCGCTCGTCCTTCGTGAGACGATAGAGGTGGACCAGGCCTTCCATCCCCTCGAAAACGCAGGTCACGTAGGCGCTGGCGTACTGGGCGGGTTTCTTGTACTCGTCCATGCGTTTGGGATCGCAGAAACGCTCGACCACGACGTTGACGTAAAAATCGCCGAGTTTTCGGGCGGCTGCCTGAATGCCGGGGTCTTCGAAGCGCTCCCAGGCGGCGGTCAGGCCGAGCAACAGACGGGCATTGCCCCACAACATGGGCAACATTTTCACCTTGTCACTGGTGGGGTCGGCGTCAATGGGCTGGTTCCAGTCCATCTCGATGCCGAAGTGGCCGTCGGCTTTCTGGTTCTCGGGGATTTTCGCCAGCACTTCGCGCAGGATGGGGGGCTGGGGATTCTCGCGGGTCGAACTCAGGGCGGTCACTTCCGTGAAGCGTCCGGAGATGTCGCCGCTGAAGTTGGTGAACCAGCGCTCCATGTTGAAGTTCAGATCCGCCAGGACAAAGTTCGTCGTGAACGGGTCTTTTGCCAACCGCGCCAGACCGCGCTGGTAGGAGTCGCCCCAGGCGCCCCCCATCTCGACACGGTTCGGCTCGGTCAGCGGCGGACGGGTCCACGCGGTTTCCTCCGCCTGAACGCCCGAACAGAGGGCAAGGAGAAGCGTCAGGGAAAATACAAGGCGTTTGCGGAACGCAAACAGGGGAATCGGGGAATCAACTTGCGAATACGTCATGGGAGTCACTCCTTCTGGAAATATTTGAATCGGATGCTTTCTTCTGTTTCACTCCACAAATACCGCCGAGTACCAGTCCTGCGGTTCGTCCTCGCTTTTGAGCGTCTTGAGGGGAAGACCGAAGTGGTGCGCGGTGGCGAACACGTCGATCCCGACACTGTGGAAGGCGGGGCGAGCCTTCTTCGGGTTGACGCAGGGCTGCCCGCGCAGACCGGCGCACTCGCGGCAGAACGCGCAGTCGCTGAGCGAGAAGGCAAAGTAGTACCCCAGGAGGAACGCCTCACGCTCGACGGCGAAAGAGGCCTCCTGGGAGAGGCGCTTGTCGGACGAGTGGATCAGAACGCCCCAGCTGTACCGCTCGAAGATCTGGCGGTATTCCCACGGCCTGGGCGACCCGGGCCGCGAGGGGCAGGTGTGCCCCTTGCCCCAGTCCGAACAGCCGAACATGCACTTGAGGAGGGTGCGCGGGTCGAACACGATCTCCTCGATCCGGAACGGGACGGCATGGTCCACCCCGGCCTGCAACGCCATCTCGACAAACGGTTTTGCCTTCTCCATGAGGGACTCCTTCTTCCAGTCTGCGCACGTGAACCGAACTCATTCGTGCGAGACTATAACCGGTGTTCGGGGAAACTTCAACCTGGAAACCGCGGTTGAAACCATAATCCCTTGGAATTCAAACACCTTGAAAACACCCGATGGGTGATTCCCGGAAACATGGTTCAAGGCGGTCGGTAAGCGCCAAAGGCGCGTCTTATACCCGCCTGGGGCATCGCCCCAGGAAAACCGACCGGTTATTCCGGCAAGGGCTGAAAGCCCGTACTATCAAGATCTTTTTCCGCTTTCCCATAGTCCGGGCCTTCAGCCCTTACATGAAAAGGGACACCCGTCCTGGGGCGACGCTTCGCTTGCCCCAGGCTGGTATAAGTCCGCGCCGTTGGCGCTCAACTGCGATTTTTTTCAAGTCTCATACGTGTCTTCGATTCTCCGGCCAGAAAGGATAGAGCGGTCGAATCTCTTGGCACTTGGTTTGCTGTTCTGTTAGAGTGAAGGTTCCAGCGGACATTGCGTGCGTCCGGCTGGGTCATCTTGACACAGAGATGAAAAAAGGAGAGACACATGTTTTTGGATCCCAGATACTTTCTGATCGTCGGACCGGCCCTCCTGTTTGCCATGTGGGCCAGTTTCCGCGTCAAGAGCGCTTATGCGAAGTACAGTCAGGTGGGGAATTACGCGGGGTTGACCGGGGCGCAGGCCGCCGCAGCCATGCTCGAACAACAGGGGCTGCGGGTGGTGGCTTCGGCCGAAGAATCGCGACAGACCAAAGGCGCCGTCTCCATCGCCTGTGCGCAGGGGTTCCTGAGCGACCACTACGATCCGCGCGAACGGGTTCTGCGCCTTTCGCCCGGGGTGTATGGCAACACCTCCCTGGCGGCCATTGGCATTGCCTGCCACGAGGCGGGGCACGCGTTGCAGCACGCGCAGAATTACTCGCCCCTGGAATTCCGGACGGCCCTGGTGCCCACGGCTTCCCTCGGTTCCTGGGCGGCTTTCCCGTTGATTTTCATCGGCTTCCTGCTCCATTTCCCGCCGCTCATCCTGATCGGAATCCTCGGCTTCACCCTGGTGCTGTTCTTCCAGTTGGTAACGCTGCCGGTCGAGTTCAACGCCTCGAGCCGCGCCAAGGCGGCCTTGAGCCAGATGCGAATGGTCCAGACGCAGGGCGAAGCCCAGGCGGTGGCGGCGGTGCTGGATGCGGCGGCGCTGACCTATGTGGCCGCCGCGGTCAGTTCGGTCGCGACACTGCTTTACTATCTGACAATCCTCACCGGCGGTTCGCGCGACTGATGTCAAGAATGGGAGCGGGCCGGTTCTTCTCCCGGCCGCTCCCGCCTTTCAGACAGGGCGATCGGTTCATTTTCAATTATCCATTCTCCATTGTCCATTGAGAAGGTCCTCCCATGACCGACACGCTCCCGCCCGATCCCGCCCATTTCAAAGAAGACGTGCGCAATTACCTGAAATTCCTCCAGAAGGCCGGGTTTCTGTACCTGACCCCGAATGCAAAGGGCGAGGAGGCCGAGTGGGAGGGCGCGGGGTCGCCCCATGCACGGTGCGAACAGTTGGAGACGCTCCGTTCGGAAGTGATCCAGTGTTGCCGCTGCCCATTGGCCACGCAGGGACGGACCCACGTGGTGTTCGGCGAAGGAGATCCGAACGCCGACCTCATGTTCGTGGGGGAAGGCCCGGGAGCCGACGAAGACGCGCAGGCCCGACCCTTTGTCGGACGTTCGGGTCAGTTGCTCACCCAGATGATTCAGGATGTGGGGCTGCGGCGCGAGCAGGTCTTCATTGCCAACATCATCAAGTGCCGCCCGCCAGGAAACCGCGATCCGCTCCCCAACGAAATCGAAGCGTGTGAGCCGTACCTGCGCCAGCAGATTGACCTGATCCAACCCAGGGTGATCGTGGCCCTGGGCCGTTTCGCCGCCCACACCCTGACGGGCGAGACCACGTCCATCACACGCATGCGCGGACAGTTCTACCAGTATCAGAACGTGAAGCTCATGCCCACGCTCCACCCGGCGGCGGTGCTGCGCAACATGAACTACCTGCCCGAGGTGGTCGCCGACATCCGGCGCGCCGTGGCGGCGGTCCACGCCTGACCGGTCAACACATCCCCGCTTTCGGTTCTCGAAAATGAGTCCCCCGCGAAAACCTTCTCAGGAAGGCCTTCGCGGGGGCTGACTTTTCAGGGGACCGTTTTCGATTCTTATTACAACCGGGTCTGGTCCAGTTCCTTGCGAATACAGGGCCAGTAGTGGCGGGTATAGACCCAGATGGAAATCAGATTGATCGCCAGACTCACGACTTCGAGTGAATAGACGATTACTTTGTTCTTCCCGATAAACCCCAGAAACCAGTCGTCGGGCGCCTGCAGGTACCAGTAGATGGTACAGATGGCGGGGAAACTGATGATCGTGCGGGCCTTGCCCGACCAGTTGGCCTTGGCGTCCACCTGATAGAGCGCGCCGATCGAGCGGAGGAACGAAATCCACTGGTCGCGCATGAGGAAAACGATCGTGAGACCCAGAAGCAGTTGGCTGTGAAGAAATTGGTTCTTGTGGAGTGCCGCCAGGAAGACGAGGGTGGGGAAGGTTGTCAGGTAGAACACCTTGTCGGTGAGCGGGTCGGCGTAGGCGCCGAGTTTGCTCTCGACCTTGAATTTTCGAGCAAAGTAGCCGTCGAAGAGGTCGGTCAGGGCGCTCAGAACCATGGCGCCGAAAGCAATGCCATACCAGAACCCGTGGGTGTGGGGCGACATCAGGCACCAGCCCCCAGAACCATCGGGCCGAATGAGGAGCAGGTTGATCGCCAGAAAGATCAGAATCAGCGGGATACGCCCGAGTGTCAGGGCGGTAACGAAGTGGAACTTGATTTCGCGGTGGTTCATGGATGGGGGGTATCCTGATTCTCCCGCGCCTGCAGGAGGAGGTTGGCCACCTCGACGAAGCCGGCGCCCGAGGGGCGGGTGGTCACAAAGGCCGGCGCGTGGCGCATCAGGTCGAGAAACGGACGCACATTGGCCATGCCGAAAGAAAACTTGAAATAGGCGAACATCGGTTCGTCGTTGGGCGAATCGCCGCAGAACACGAATTGCTCGTTTTCCGCGTCCAGGTCCAGGCCGAAGAGTTCGTGGGCGCACAGACGGGTGGTCGAGAGCTTGTCGAAGTCGCCAAACCAGCCATTGACATGGATCGAGGAGATCTTGGCGTGGGCGCCGTGGCGGTGGAAAATGGCCTGAATCCGCAGGACGTCCTCGCGCGGCAGCGGCGGCACATCTTCGCAGAAATCGATCGCCAGGTCGTACTCTCGGTACTGCTGGTCGGAGGCGACGGCGCAACCGGGCACCTCGGCCAGGATTTCGCCCCGAATGGCCTCGAGTTGCGCGCGGTAGGCGGCCCGTTGGTCGGGGGAATCGAGATAGCGGCGGCGGAGTTTTTCGCCGTCGTGGTAGAAATAGAACCCGCCGTTTTCCCCCACCACTGCGGCCACGGGCCAGAACCGGGCAATATGGTCGCACCAGCCAGCGGCTCGACCGGTCACCGGCACCACCTTGAAACCGGCGCGAGCCAGCCGCCAGAGCGCCTCGTAAGCGTCGGGCAAAATGCGGCCCTGAGTCGAGATGGTTTCGTCTATGTCGGCGAAAACGCCTCGAACATGGGTCAGGTCGGCAGGGGTGAGGGTCTGGATTTCTCGCATGGCCAGGGGCGCTCGAAGGCGCAAAAAGGGTTTGCCGGAACGCGGAATGCAGAAAAGCGGCCCGGAAAGAAAAGCTACAAACGCCCCCGGTGTTTGTCAATGAGTTTCTCTTGAAACCGAACGCTGGAAATCCTGACACAGAAAAAAAGCCCTGTCGCCCGTGTGAAAAGCGGCCCCTTCCCCCAGAAACGCCACGCAGTCTCGGTTTCAATGAGGCGAGAGGAATTGTCCAAAGGAATCAGCGGATATCCCTTTTCCCCCGGTTCCGCCATTTCTTCTTCATTCCCACGCACGCGGGAACCCCGAGTCGGGGCGTCCGGATCTTGGTGCCCATCTGCTCCCCTTTTGTCGTTCGCGCGTCTCCGGGCCTTCGCGTTCGCGGGAAATACCACCGGGGCTTCCGGGGGATGATAAAACTTTTTTTTCGGCAAATGCTCGGTCTGTTACAAACTTCCGTCTCTTTTGGAATTGAAGGACACGTGGTACCTGCGGTAGGGTGGCTTCGCAGTCATGTGGAGATTTTCCAGATCCCTCTTGCGATGAACCTGAAAACCGCAGTTAAGGACAGAAAACGTGTCATTTGTTCTTGTGCTATGGCGCGAAAACGGTTTGGGCTCCCTCACCTTTTGGGTGAGGGATTGACTACGCCCATCAGGAGATTGGCGTTCCCGTGAACCGTTTTCTCCCCCGAAAATGGGCATTTCCGGGAGGGCGGGCGTCTCGCCCGCCTGAAAGGAAAGCCGTGGTGGGAGGGCGGGCGTCTCGCCCGCCTGAAAGAAAAACCAGACTATAGGCGTTCAACTGCGGTTTTCAAGGATGAAAGGTCCGATCATGCCCGAAACCTCGTCTCCCCCGTGTCTCCCACCCCCCACACATCCCCGATCCTTCCGGCGCCTGCTTCTGTTGTTCCTGCTGGCGCTGGGGATCATTCTGCTGGTTCTGTTCGGCCTCACACTGGGCTTTGTCCGGTACAGCGAACATCGCCTCCTTTCGGAAATGACGCCAGCGCAAAGGATAACCTTTGACCGGTGGTACACCGAAAAGGGCACGATCCCGCCGGAGCTGCTTCAGGTCGGGCCTTTCACCTCCGAAACGCTCGAAGCGGTCCGGGCCTTCGACCGCCAGTGGGCCGCCTGCGGGCAGGTGGCGCAGGAATTGGGAGTGGCTTGGGGAGAATCGAAGAAATCTCCGACCTCCGGAACCACTGAAACCGCCCTCGTCCCCCCTTCGTTATTGGAATGGCGCGCCCGTCTGGAACCGGTTCGTCCCCTTTTGGCGGCCTGGCGCGAGGTCGTCATGCGACCGGATTACCAACTCCAGGTCTGGATCGTCCCGGCGATGGAGGCGGGAACGGATTCGCCCACGGTTGACACCGACTTTCTAGGGTGTCTCAACTCGGTGACCCGTCTTGTCGCGCTCGACGCCCGGATACGGCTGGAGGAACGCCAGCCGAAGGAAGCGCTCGACGATGCGGAGACCCTGCTGGCCGGTTCCCGACTCGGGGCCTGTTACCCCCTTATTCAGAGAATGGTCGCCTTCACACTTGTGGACAGGGGCCTCGACACCTATGTTCGAATTGTGGCCGACCTGACCGATCCGGCTCTGAAAGAGCAGGCGTGCCAGGCTCTGGAAAAGTATCAGAAGTCGGGAGTTTTCGGGGAGGAACACCCCCTGGATTTCACAAGACAGGACCATATCGGCATGACCTGGAAAGCCCGTTATCGGGGATTGACTCCCGACTTTCAGGACAAGACCGGTCCCGAGATTCTGGAGGAGTCGTGCCGGATTCAGCGGGAGTATGTGGAACAGTATATCCTTCCCCACGCCCGTTCCCCCCGGCAAAAGCAAAATGCGACCGACAGCCTGAAGGCCCTGAATTTACAAATCGAACAGTTCCGCCGTCCCCCGGCCCTTCTGGAATGGATTTTTTCGGGCCGCATTCATTACCTCAACATGGCCGCCCTCGCGACTGGCGGGACTCCCGTCGAGGAGAAACTCCAGGAACAGGAAACCCGCCACCGCCGCCAGTACGACCTGCTGATGGAATTTCTGAAGGAAAGTTGAGAATTTCCTCCTCTGTCGGCGGAAGAATAGAGGAAATCCATGTCCCCCCCCTCCCGTTTTCCCAACGACACTTCCGACAAATGGTTCTTCCTCGCTCTGGGGGTGATCGGGGTCATCCTGCTGTTGATGGCCGGTTACCAGATCGTGATCCGGTATGCCGAAAGCAAAACTTCCGCGGGCTTCTCGGCCGAGCAGATCGGCAATTTCGACCGCTGGTACTCCCAGAAGCTCTCGATCCCTCCCGACACATTGAAAATCGAGCCCTTCACATCCCAGACCCTCGAGGCGGTCCACGCTTTCGACCGGATGTGGGCCCAATCGGGGACGGCGGCGCGGGAACTGCTCGATGCCCGGAAGGCGATGCGTGAATCGCAGAATACGGGTGGAAGTACGGAATCCCTCCAGGTCACCGCTTCCGTCCTGGAATGGCGCCATCGCCTGGCCCCCCTGGAGCCCTTGATGGATGCTTGGCGCGAGGTGGTCAAATGTCCGGACTACCGGATTCAGGTCTGGTTCCTTCCCCGGATGGCCTCCTCGACCGATTCTCCGATTCAGGCCGATATGGCCTCCCTTGGACAGGCCGGTCAGGTGGGGCGTCTGGTTCACCTCGACGCATTGATCCACTGGGAGGAAGGCCGCTTCGAAGAGGCGCTCGACGACGCGGACGCGCTCTTGACCTACGCCCACACCCCTCTCGATTGTACCGGTGTGGAACGCATCTTTGTCTCTGGGGGTCTAACCAACGGCCTCGAAATCTATGAACACCTCGTGCCGTGCCTGAAAAGTCCCGACCAGAAGAAACGGATTCTCCGCGATCTGGAGAAACACCGGGACCAGGGGCTTTTCCGAACGGAATCGGAACTCGATCCTGTCACGAAGGAGGACATTGCTGAAACCTGGCGGGCGCGTTATCGGGGACTGGTCCCCGATTTTCAGAACAAGACCGGCCCGGAAATCACGGAAGAGTCGTTTCGGGTTCGACTCGACTATGCGCGACGCTTCATCTTGCCCCGCGCCGAATCGCCGACGGAAAGGGCAAAAATCGAAAGAAGTGTCCAGTTCATGGAACAGGAACGCCTTCGAGCGCAGGGGCACATGGCCAAATGGAAGCAGCCCCTCCTCAGACGGATTCAT
>DAOPYU010000165.1:0-9300 GCA_035353095.1 Candidatus Sumerlaeota bacterium
CGCTCACCAGCAACAGACCGACGCTCATACCGGACTTCATGGGGACCATGAGGGCCTCGAGCGCGCCATTCACGCCCTTCAGCGAGGCAAACGCCGAACGGGAGTTGGCCTGGGTGTTGATCCGGATACCGAACCACGCCACACCGTAGGACCCGAGGATCCCGAGGATCGAACTGCCCAGAATCCAGGCCAGTTTCACGCCCACCGGCATTTTAGCCCCTTCTTCAGCGGTCAGAACGCCGAAGTAGTACGCCATACAGGCGGCGATCACGATCCAGAGCATGGAAAGGAACTTGCCCTGCTGGAAGAGGTAGGTCTTACAGGTCTCCCAGATAATCTCCGAAACCTTGGCCATGCTCTCATGCACCGGCAGACCCTTGATCTGCGAGTACTGGATCAAGCCGAACACCAGACCCACGAAACACACCACAAGACCGAAATACATAAAGTACACGCCCAGTACATCGGTCCCCAAAACATTGAATTTGACCTCTGTCAGGGGAGGCAACTTGATGTCGGCTTCACTTGCGAAAGCCGGGACCCCAACCAACGCCAGCAACAGAGACATCAACCCTGTCCTCCATGAAATGAACCACTCTCCCATCCGTTTTTGCATACCTATCTCCTTCTCAGAGACATGAAGATGTCTTCCGGCCCACGCCGGCAGGGTTCCTACCCTGATTCACCGTGTAACAGTATCAGGATTTTTGCAAACAGCAAGGGGATTTTGCAAAAATGGCAGAAAAGTGCCGGATTGTCGCAGTCCGTCCTCCTGAAAATTCCGGAAAGTCTTCTCAAAATAGGGCTCAAAGTATTGTTTTCAGAGAGGTTGCATGAAACACTTCCGGGTGTTGGCTCTTTCCATTTTTGTTCGATCCCGCTTCTCCCGGGAAACAGACACGCAATCAGCGCTCTCCCACTTTCTCCCAGCGAAAGATCGAAGAGAATTTATCGCTTTCCCATCCATTGGGGGAAAAGAATCCGGGTATCCCCGAACTCCGAAGAAAAACGGAACGAAAAACATTCCCATTGAAAATGACGGTTAAAAACCTCAAAATTGCTCCGTTGTAAATTCGCTGAAATCTGTCGTGGAAAGGACGGGCTTATGAACCTCATTTTTCGGCGAAGGTGCCAGTTTCTTCTGTTTCTGCTTTTGTACCAACTTGCCGCTGTGGTCCCATTCGGTTTCGCCCAACCGTTGCTCAACAGAGGGGGAAACGGAAAAACAGCCCAAGAGAAAGAGACTCTCAACGTAAGTCCGACTGAATACAACATCGGCGCCTGTCACAGAGTGAACCAGGCGATGCACTCCGAACAGGGCAAGGTACTGGGAATCGCTCCCAGATCCTTCTTTTTCCTTCCGTTACCGGGATAATCTGTTATCCTGCCCGTGACAATTGCGATTGTCGCTCCGCCGTCCTTCCCTCCCCCCCTCCGAACCCGTCCACGCGGAGAAGGGGCTTCGGAAAACGGGCCAGATTGAAAGAGAAAACGCATCCTGGAGAACCGAACATGATCACCCTGATTATCCCCACACACAACCGCCCCCACTGGTTCGGGCGCCTCCTGTTGTATTACCGTCAGGTGGGGCTGGAGATTCCCCTCGTGGTGGCCGATTCGAGTCAGGGGGAGGCTTTGGAGAAAAACCGGGCATTTATCGAGTCCGCCGGTTCCTCCCTGCGGATCACGCACCGGACGTTCGATCCGGCTCTGGGCTTCAATGGGAAAGTGGTCCCCACCCTGTCGGACTGCGATTCGGAATACGTGGTGTTTTGCGGGGATGACGATTTCATGCCGCCGTCGGGGATCGCCGCCTGTGTCGAGTTCCTGCGGGCCCATCCCGACTATTCGGCGGCGCATGGCCAGACGGTCATGTGCCAGTTTCCGGAAGACGCCGACCGGCGGACCGATCGGCTCAAGGGGCTGCGGTGCCCCCCCTACCGGCAACGTTCGATCGAGATGGACAACCCGGCGGTGCGGCTGCTGGACCACCTGGTGAACTTCAGTCCGACCTTTTACTCGGTCCACCGGCGACAGGAGATGCTGGGAAATTTCGAGAAGACCGACCGAGCCACGCGCGATCTGCGTTTTGGCGAGCTCCTGCCTTCCTGCCTGACAGTGGTCCAAGGGAAAGTCAAAAAACTGGAAAACGTCCTGTTCAACATCCGACAGGAACACAAGTCGAGTTTCAACATTACGGAATCGAGTTTCGAGTCGCTTTTGAGTCAGCCGGATTTTTCGGAACGCTACCAGCTGTTCCGCGAAGCGCTGGCAGAGGAATTGTCGCGGGTGACGGGACAGCCGGCTTCCGCTCACACGCAGCACGTGGACGATGCCTTCTGGGGTTACACGGGCACGATCCTCAGCCGTTCGTACATCCGGCGATTCGGCCCCGGCTATGCCCGGTGGGGAGAATCCGTGGACGTCACCACCCACCCGGCCCGCGCCCCCCGGTCGGAGCGAATCCAGCGGTTGATCCGGGGAACGGTCGGCCTCTTGCGTTCCCCCCGCCGCCTGCTCAAGGAAATCGAAGCGCTTTCCGTACCGGTCCACGACAATTCGATCGGTCTGAACAAAAACGACCTGAACAATCCCCGGCACCCGTGTTCTCCGGCCTTTCAAACGGTCCTGTCCGTCGCTCTTCAGTATCCTCTGGGGATACCGGGCGATCCAAGAGAGTAACCGGGGGGCGCCCGAAAAAAGAGGAGGCACTCAATCCGTCTGAGCCTTCAGTCCCCTGTCGCTTCCCGGAGAAAAAATCCGTCGGGGCAGGTTTGAAACCCGCCCCGACAAAAATACAGGTTCGAAAAACCTCGAGCCAAGTGTGGCTCAAGGGGTATCGTTTTTCTTATTTCACCCGCTTCAGGTATCCATCCGGCGCGACGGTGATGAGAAGTTTGTGCGGGATGCTTTTATCAATCTCGAACTCCGAGTGAGACTTCAGATACTCCCAGACGGCGGTTTTGGGGTTATTGCCCGGCGCCCAAGGGCGGTCGGGGAACATGTCCGCCGGCATGTCTTCAATCAGAGTGTCGAAGACCACGCAATAGCTGCCCACAGTGGTGAGTGGCGCATAGGCTTCCAACTCGGCTAACACATGGTCGTGCGTGTGGTTGGAATCCAGACTTACCAAGACGCGCTGCCTGCCTGCCGCCCGGGCCCGAACCTGCTCGATGATTTCCGGCGCGATACTGGATCCTTCGATCATATCGATCCGGCGGGACAACGGATGGGCTTCGATCGCCACGCGGTTGTGAGCGCGGATATCAATATCCACCCCCAGTACGCGCGCATCCTGCGGTCCGCCACAAGCGGCATTGAGTTCGAGCAGGGAGGCGGAAAAAATCAGAGATCCTCCGTGGGCAATTCCGGTTTCGATGATGAGATCGGGTTGGACCCGCCAGATGATCTCCTGCATGGCCATCATGTCCTGGGGATACTGGATAATTGGGCGGCCCAGCCAGGAGAAGTTGTAAGAATACTTGGGAATCGTCGATTCCCGCATGAAGGCATCCGCACTTGCCTGCAAGTTTCGATTTGTCCCATTTGCCTCAATTCGTCGGGCTACTTCCTGTTCAAATGTTTCCACAATCAATCTCCTGATAATTGAAGTTATTACGTGTCAATGCCTTGATTTCTTCCAGATAGTTCGAATTCATCACAAATACAGTCGCCCCGGATTCAAGCATTCTCGTGCCTTCTTCAGGAGAACAGACCCTTAAGCCACTGCCTGCGATGAATTTACCCTGTTTAGCCGGATTAATGTCAATAACAAGATCTATCCGGGCACCAGCCCGTTGCATGAAAAGCGAAAATATGACGCCTTTCGAGGCCCCTCCCCAGATGGCGGAATGATTCTTACCCAACACCTTCAGTTTTTCTGCGCAAGACCCGATACCTCCAAGGAAATCATGGGGCAATGCAGGGCAATCCTCCTCCCTCCACTCGGGACTACGCAAGGAAGCAAGTTCGGCAACAACATACAGGTATTGCCCGCCAAAAACATGACCCATTTCCAGAATTTCTCCAAACATATTTTGGAAATCAAGCAGTCTGAAGTAGTTCACATGCTCATAGAAGACATCAAACCATGCCCGATGCTCAGAAATCCAGTCGAAACAGGGAACTTCAATATAAATCTTACCCCGGCCCCCATTCGCTTTGCAAATCATGGACAGAAAATCAACCGGATCCTGTATGTGCTCCAGAACATGACGAAGAACGATTGCATCCGCGCACAGATTCAAATCCGGAGTGAAGAACCTTTTGGAGATTCGTGGATTCTCGCCTTCATAGGTGGGATCGAACCCCCGAACATCAAACCCCAAACCACTCAAGTGTTCCAAAAAGTATCCTTTACCGCACCCCACTTCAATCAACGTCTTGCCATGTAAATGGCGATAGATGATCGCGGCCACCTCTTCCAAATGCCCTCGAAATATGGAAGAACAGGCTTGTTCGTTTTGATAATCCGGCCCGTAGTCGATCAGACTGGGATCGAAAGCGGAATTGAATATCAGACCCGTCCGCATGTCCTGAACAAGATGAATGTCGCCTTTGGGACACGCTAACGCCTCTTGTTCAGACGAAAACATCCGATTCTGGAGAACTGGAAGCTGATCAGTTCGATAGATTTCTCTGTAATGTCTCATGTTAGTCCCAGAACAGTATCAAGTTTGTCGCGACATCCCCAGAATGCCATGGGTTCATAATCAGGATAAGGATAGTACCCCAGATTGAGTTGGATTGACCAGCCATATTCACGAATCCAACCCTCAACCAAAGTACGAACCGAAATCGGCTTCCCCGAACAGATATTGACAATACCTATGTCGGTCCGGTGCAATGCCAATGTAACCAACATGGTGGCCACATCGGTGACAGGAATAAAATCCCGTAATTGCTCGCCTCCGGACATATTGAAAAAGGAATCCCCCCGTTGAACGGCTTTTTTTAGCTGGGGTAACAACGACTTCTCCGACTGGCCATCACCATAGGGGTAAAAAAGTCGAGCCCAGGTAAATGCAAATGGGGTGCAATTACGCAGAAATTCAAGTTGGCGGCGCAAAGCATCCTTGGCGTACCCATAGGGATTATTCGGTTGAGTAATTAACGCTTCGCAGAGAGGTCCCGACAACATTCCGTATTCAAAACAAGTTCCCGCCACCACCAGAGATGCCAGTCCGGATCGGACAAGCCCTGACAGGAATCGGTATTGGTTTGGCAACTCCTCTTCCATGTGGTGGAGTGAGTTGTAATTGGGCAATCCCCCCCACGCCAGATGAATCAAAACATCCGGAGCCCCCAACAATTCAAACGCATTCGAAGGGGGAGTTTCGATATCAATTACGACCCCTTTTATCCCAGGACCGATCAAATCCAGTTGCGCAGGATTCTGAAGCATGGCCACAACTTCAACCGCATGTTTTTTCAGATCTGCCAATACATGCCGACCGATGAATCCACAGGCGCCAGTGACTGCTATTTTCATCAGGAAATCTCCAATTCCGGCACGGCGGTCACAAATCGTCCCCCCCACTCGCGAATGCAGGACAACTGCGCCCGAACTTCCTCTCGCAGGTTCCACGGCAAGATTATCGTATAGTCGGGCCTGTTCTCAAGCAGAAAGGGCTCGGCGACGATCGGGATGCGGCTGCCGGGCAGGTATTTGCCTTGTTTATTCGGATTGCGGTCCACCACGTAAGGAATCAGGTCCGGGCGTACCCCGGCATAGTTGAGCAACGTGTTCCCTTTGGCGGCAGCCCCATAGGCCGCGACCGTTTTTCCTGCCCGCCTGGCTTCGATCAGAAAGGCCAGCAGATCGTCCTTGACCCGGTCGGCCCGGGGCTGAAAACCCGTGTAGTAACCGGCCTTCGTCATGCCGGCATTCGATTCCCGTTCAAGAAGTTCCGAGACCCGATTGGTTATTGCATGAATACCGGAATCCTTTCTTTGCGCAAAAACCCGCAAACTCCCCCCATGCGTGGACAATTCCTCGACGTCGAAAACGGCCAATCCGTTCGCTTCAAAAATACGTTTGACGGCGTGGAGGGAAAGATAGGAGAAATGTTCATGGTAAATCGTATCGAACTGATTCTCCGCGACGAGGCGCAGGAGGTGGGGAAACTCGAACGTGGCCACCCCGCCGGGCTTGAGCAGGACGGAAAAACCCGCGGCGAAGTCGTTGATGTCCGGAACATGGGCGAGGACGTTGTTGGCAACGGTAAGGTCGGCCTGCCAGCCTTGCGCCACGAGATCGCGGGCCAGCGGTACGCCGAAAAAATCTTCCCGAACCGCAATTCCCTTCTCGCGTGCGGCTGCCGCGGTACGGGCGGTGGGCTCCACGCCCAGACAGGGAATGTTGCGTTTCTGGACGTATTGCAGCAGGTATCCATCGTTGGCCGCCACTTCCACGACACGGCTGCCGGCGTCGAGTTTGAAGCGGGCGGCCATCTCGTCCACATAACGCTCGGCATGATTCAGCCAGGTTGTGGAGAAGGAACTGAAGTAAGCGTATTCGGCGTCGAAAAGTTCGGTGGATTTGGCGAAATCTTCCGTCTGGACGAGCCAGCAGTCAGTACAGACCAAGACCCGGAGGGGAAACCATTTTTCCGGCGCGCGCAACGTCTGGGCCGTCAGATAGGCATTGGAAGGGGGCGCACTCCCCAAGTCAATAAAAGAGGTTGTCAAGTCGGCGTTACAGTGGCGGCACTTCATAGAAGAATTCCCTCAAAATTCGATTGTATCCAAGGGTGGAGACGATCCCGTTCGGAGATTTCCGTTATGGGCATGGGCCAGTCGATTTCCAGCATCGAATCGGCAACATTGAGAGCGCCTTCCGATTGGGAATGGAACGATTCCGAATGGAGGTAAATCAGTTCGCAATCTTCCGAGAGCGTCTGGAAACCATGCGCAAACCCCTCGGGAATGAGCAGGCTCTTGTGATTCGATGCGGAAAGGATCTCGGCATGCCAGCGCAGAAACGTGGACGAGTTTTTCCGAAGATCCACCGCCACATCGAAAACCTCTCCCCGGAGGCAACTGACCACTTTAGACTCGACATGAGGTGGATATTGAAAATGCAACCCGCGTACCGCCCCTTTCTTCCGGGTGAACGAGTGGTTGATCTGGGCGATCGGTTTACGAAATCCGGCTTTCTCAAACTCTTGCGCACAATAGAAACGGCTGAAAAAACCCCGATCATCCTCAAGGGGTTTGCGCAGAACCACGGTCAGGCCGGACAAGGGCGTGGCGAGGAATTCGAAACGTGGTTGGCTCATGATACGGATTTCTCAGAGACGAATTCGGCAATCTGGGCAAGAGAGACTTCCCGCATTTCTTTTCCCTGGCGCCAGGCCGCATGCCACTCGACGGTTTTATCGAGCGCCGTTTCCAACCGCCAGCGCGGCTTCCAGCCCAGACGCGTACGCGCCTTGCTGCTGTCGAGTTTGAGCGAATGGGCTTCATGGGGTTGAGGGGTCCGCTCACATTCCCATGTTGCGCCGGGAGAAGCCGCGACCAGCCGTTCGACGATCCAGCGGACAGAACGCGCGTCTTCCTCCGCCGGCCCGAAATTCCACGCCTCCGCATAAACAGAACCCTCGGTAAAAAGGTGTTCGGCCAGTGTCAGGTACCCGGAAAGCGGTTCCAGCACGTGCTGCCAGGGGCGAATCGCCTCCGGCGCGCGGATTCGCAACGTCTCGCCCCGGTCAAGAGCCTGGAGAAAATCCGGAATCAGGCGATCGGGCGCCCAGTCTCCCCCGCCAATCACATTCCCAGCCCGAGCCGTTGCCACCGCAACGCCATTTTTCTCAAGAAAAGAACGACGCCACGAAGCCGCGAGGATCTCGGAACAGGCTTTGCTGCTGGAATACGGATCATACCCTCCCAGCGGTTCGTTCTCCCGGTAAGCCCAAAGCCATTCCCTGTTTTCGTAACACTTGTCCGTCGTCACGTTCACAACGGCCCGGACGGACGGGGTAACCCGGATCGCCTCCAGCAGGTTCAGAGTTCCCATGACATTGACCGCATAGGTTTCGAGCGGATTGTCATAAGAATAGCGAACAAGCGGCTGCGCGGCCAGGTGCAGGACGATTTCCGGAGAGACCGACTGCAGGGTCTGGGATACCCCCCCGGCGTCGCGAATATCGGCGAGGGTACTGGAAGCCAAACCTTTTCCGACGCGAGCAACCGAGAACAGATTCGGGTCTGTCGGAGGATGGATGGCATAACCATGTACTTCGGCGCCCATACTCTGGAGCCACAGCGCCAACCAACTGCCTTTGAATCCCGTATGCCCCGTCAGAAAAACGCGCTTGCCACGCCAGAATTCCGGATTCATTTCCAGACCTTCCACGGAGCTTTCCCGCTTTTCCAGAGTTCTTCCAGTTGATTCCGGTCGCGAATCGTATCCATGGGCTGAAAAAATCCGGAATGCTGAAAAGCCATCAACTGACCGTCTTGAGCGAGTTTCTGCATGGGGGTCCACTCGAGCGGGGTCTTGTCCCCCTCGATCAAATCAAACACCTGGGGTTCAAGCACAAAGAATCCCCCATTTATCCATCCCTCCCCGCCTTGCGGTTTTTCCACAAATTCGATCACCCGGCCGTTCTCCTCCATTCTCACCCCTCCGAAACGCGCAGGGGGCCGAACGGCAGTCAGTGTTGCGATTTTGCCGTGGGATTTATGGAAAGCCACCAAGTCCGTGATACAAACGTCCGCAACCCCATCGCCATATGTGACCATGAACGTTTCATCGCCGATCCAGGGTTGCAGGCGTTTGATCCGGCCGCCGGTCAGGGTATCCTGTCCCGTGTCCACCAGGTGGATGCGCCAGTTGGGCAGGTGGTTGCCCTGGTGGATCTGTGTGGTTCCCTGCGAGAGGTCCACCGTCAGGTTGTTGTTCAACGCATGGAAATTGAGGAAGTATTCCTTGATGGCCTCGCCCTTGTACCCCAGCGCCACGATGAATTCGTTGAAACCGTGCGCCGAGTACAATTGCAGGATGTGCCAGAGAATCGGTTTGCCTCCAATTTCGACGAGCGGTTTGGGCCGAACCGTGGTTTCCTCCTGCAGGCGGCTACCCAGTCCGCCCGCCAGAATCACAACTTTCATGACGTCCCCTCTTGTCTCTCAGTTTCCGCCCCAACCCAAATTCCGGCCAGATTCTCCTTTTGCCCGCCCCATCCGGCCTTTTCCTCCGCACAAACCCGAACCCATTCCCTGCCCCAAGGCTCGTGTTCCGACCCCGCCTCGTTTTACCCGCTCCCGAATATGCCCCGGCAGGTTGCGGATTTCAAT
>DAOPYU010000166.1:0-9209 GCA_035353095.1 Candidatus Sumerlaeota bacterium
GAAGACATGCGCAGCATGGTGGAGAACCTCAAGAAGCAGAACCAGTTCGCCACGGACGCGGACCTGGAGCGCGCCTTGCGCAGCTCCATCGGCGTCGGCATCAATGACTTCCTGAAACGCGCCCGCCAGAACGCCCCCAACGGCATCGCCATCTGGGGCCATGAGCCCGAACACCCTTAATCTCTCCTGATTCCGAAAATCACCGTTGAGCGCCGGTGGCGCGGATTTATGACGTTCCCAGGGTAAACGCAATGTCGCCCCTGACAAGAATGTCCCGTATTTTCACAAGGGCTTGAAAGTTGCATCAAAATGACACGATCCGGGCGGCATCCGGAGACAATTTTTATCTCCTTGAGAGAACCCTTTCTGAAGGAAACAAACCGAAGAAAAATAGACGGGATAACGGGATTTTCAGGATGTGGCGAGACTTGATCGGGATCCTGTTGATCCCGTTATCCCGTCCCGTTTTTATTCTGTTCTGGAAGAGTCCTTTGAGTTCGTATCTTTTCGAATGTAACCTGGTATGAACTATGAGAACGGGGCGTACCGCAAAATAGAACAGATTCTCAACCGGTATGGGAAAGCCCCATCCGGCCCTCAATGCCCCCCTTGTGAGAACCATAATATTACCTGGAACATTCTGTTATTTATTTCTTGACTCTCGATAGGTTGTGCTCTTATTTTAGCACAAATCGCGGTTTCTGCCTACATGAGGGTGTCAGGATTGGACGTCCCCTCATTTCAAAGAGAATTGTCCTGAAGACTGACTTCTGAGAGGAAAGGGCGTGGCGAAAATGGATCGGAAGAGGTGGGGAATCGTTTTTTGCGCGGCGTTGCTGGCCGGACTCGTCGGGTACGGACTTCTGATACGCGGAGGGGATCGTACGCCCCGTCGGGTGGAGGCGGCTCCGTCGGCTGAGCCGTTGAAGGTCGTCCCCTCCGGGGAACCGGTCGAGACGGCCCCGTCCGCGACGCAACCGGTGGCTCCTGTCGAAGAGAAGAAGGGGCGCGCCTTCCAGATCCGGGTGGTGTGGCTCGACACGAACCTGCCGGCCGAGGGGGCGACGGTCACCCTGATCCCGGAGCAGAACGGGAAAACGCCGGACAACTCCCCAAGGCCGGAAGGCCCCCCTGAATCGAAAGCCCCTGAATCCGAACGATTCGACCAAGCGTCAAAGACTGGCCGATCAGGTGAGAAAACCCAGGCGAAAGAAACCGCTCAACCCGCGATTTCCCTCACCGGCCTGACCGACAAAACAGGTACCCTGTCGCTGGAATGCCCGCCCGATCTGGCGACAACCGGGACGCTGCGGTGTCAGGTCATGGCCGAACACCCGGGAGCGGTTCCGGTTTCGTACCGAGGGGTGACTGTTTCGGACTTCAGGACGTTCCATCTGACCCTGCAAAGGGCGTATGGCTATTTCGGGACGGTTTACCGGCGCGACGCGGCGGGAAAGTTCGTCCCGGTGTCGGGCGCGACGGTGTCGGCTGTTCCGGTGTTCGAGCAGCCCTTGGGTCGGTCGAACCCATCGGCAATGGCGACGAGCGACGCGGAGGGGCATTACACGATCGCCTCCCTGTCCGACAATGTCGTCTATTTGTGGGGACAGTGGGAGGATCAGGTCACGGCCGAATCGAAACTCCCCGTCATGGGGAAACCGGGTGAACGGAGCGGTCCGTTCGATCTTTACCTGGAACAGGGGGCCTCGCTCACGGCCCTCGTGAGCGACAAAGCCACTCTCAAGCCGATCCCCGGCGCAACGGTCGAGGTAAAGTTTGCGGGACAGGGCCTTTCCCGTTCCGCCACGGCGGACTCGGAAGGGTTCTGCGAGGTCAAGGGCCTCCCTCTCGGCCGGATCGAGGTTTTTGCCCGAGCGGAAGGGTATGCGGAAGAATTTGCTCCAATGGAAATCACGTCGAATAGCAAACAAAATACCGTTCCCTTCTTTCTTGACAAGGGATGCCGGGCCCGGATCTTGACTGTCTGGGGAAAAGACGGTCAACCCGCCGGCAATGTTGCCTTGAACGTACGGGGGGAAACTACACGCGAGGCTGTCAGTGATTCCGACGGGATTGCGGTACTGGATGGTCTCAAACCCAGTACAAAATGGAGTGTGACTCCCGTTGGTGACCATGTCCCCGTCCTGGTTCCCATCGGAGATAAGAGAGTTGGAGTGTCCAAAACAGATATCCCGACGTTCACTCCTGAAGTCGATAAAACGGTTGAAGTCACTCTGCGAGTTCAGAATAAACGAGGGAATAAATCCAGGCATAAAGAAACGGACCGCGATTTTGTTTCGGTTGAAGGGGTCGTTGTCAATGAAGCGGGGGAACCCGTTCCGGGCGCGATTGTAACGGCCAATTCGGAATGTTGCCACTCCAGTGGAGTGACGAATGCGTCGGGGGAATTTCAACTTGAAAATGCCTGCGTTGGAATCTATCAGTCATCGAAGGGTTCTTTTCCGGATCTGGAGGAACTGAAGAAAGAAGAGAATGAATATCCGAATGCCAATTATAGTGAGATCGATCTCAATCACCGGGAGTATTACGTATCCCGTCCCAACTATACCCTGAGTTCCGGGGCTTCCGTCTCCTGTTATATGGGGCCAGTCAACCTGAAAGCCGAAGCTCAGGGGTATGCGCCCGTGGAAGGGATTCTCGCGCCAATCGACACAAAGCCCCGAATTGTTCTCAAGGAGAGAGCGGATGGAACGGCGCGGATTCGGGTTGTGGATGGGGAGACAAAACAGCCGGTGACGGATTATTGGCTTCGGCAGCGGCGCCTGGCACAAAACTTCAATGACAAAGAGAATCTACTGCGCGTCTGTTCTCAAGATGGGGGCATTGTGCGGGAGAATCTTTCGGTCGAGCAAACCTACGCTTTCACTGTCCAGTCGGAAGGTTATGTCGCAGAAACCCTTCAAAAAAAGATTGAGAAGACCCCTGATGAAAATCAGATTGATGTCGTTCTCAATCGGCAGAAGAAATGGCTGGGTGTGGTTGTGGACGCGGAAACACAAGAACCTCTGAGTGGGATTGAAATTCGCCAGACCGGCTTTGAAGACGTAAAAGGGATTCTGCGGATCTTCAAAAATCTCGCCAACATCCCGGCTGAAGAAACCTTTCTTACCGATTCCAAAGGCGAGTTCCAGTTCAGTCCTACCAAGCCGGCGGGATCTCTGCTTATTCTCCCATCGCAATACGTCCGGATTGCACCTTCATTCAAAGAGATTGAAAAGTATCGGAATCCCGACTCTGGAAAAATCGTGATCCCCTTGAGAAAATCCGATGCTTCGCTTTCCGTGACTGTTTTTATCGGAAAAGAGGGGGTGTTGAACTTGGCTTCCGGTCGGTTGGAGAACCTGGAAGAATCCGTAATGGACGCGCTTCCCGATCCGGTCCTTCAGGATGGAACCTGCAGATGGGAAAACCTTGTGCCGGGAGAATACAAAGTCTCAGTCAGTTCTGATCCCAAGCAGAATTACCGGGAAATGACGCTTATTTTAAAATTGTCAGCCAGGGAAAATCGAGTCATGAAAATTGGAGAAAACGATTCCTGTTGTCTTACGGGGCGGATCATGAAAGCCGGAGGATCTGTGTTTTCTGGCGCAAACCTCTCGCTTGAGTCTGAATCGGAATTGGACCTCAATGGGATTCGTCTGACATACAACTATCATTGCCCTTCCGATAACAATGGCGCTTATCGCTTCAACAACATCGCTCCGGGCACTTACACGATCCGGGAATACAATTCCAAATATTCGGAGACGATTCGGGTCGAGGGAAATGTGGCGCGCGATCTGGTGATACCTTGATGACCAACTCGGATTCATGACTCGGTCATCGGGTTTATTTGACCTCTGACGGAGACTCGCGGTTCAAGTCGGCGGCCAGACCGTTCGGGGCTTCTTGCTTCAGGGCGATCTGGAGGAGGTCTTCGACCGCGCGGGTGTATTCCGGTCCGGACACTTCGTACCCGTTGCAATGGTCCCCTTTCAACTCGACAAAGAGTTTGGGGTCGCGGGCGAACTCGGAGAAAAGCTGCTGACCGTGACAATAGGGGACGACTCCGTCCGAGGGGCTGTGGGCGATCAAGACCGGACATTCGAGTTTGTCCAGGGCTTTTCCTGTCGCATAGGAATAGCGGGTGAGAAACCGGGTGGGAAACCAGGGGAAGGTATCGGAGGCGATTTTATCGAGGGAAACAAACGCCCCTTCGATGATCAGAGCCGCCGGGGCGTGTTTCTGCGCCAGCCAGGACCCGATCGCTCCTCCCAGGGAACGGCCCAGAATCACGATTTCCCGAGACGGGATCTGCTTTTCTTCCGTCAGGAACCGCCAGGCCGATTCGGCATCCGCATAGGTGTTGGCCTCGGAGGGCGTCCCCTCGCTGGTTCCGTACCCCTGATAGTCGAAAACGAAAACGTTCAGATGGAGTTTGTGGAAAAACTCGATCGTGTCCAGGTCGCAGAGGTTTCCGCCGTTTCCGTGGCAGTACAGAAGGGTCGCACGCGGTTCGGAAGCGGGGATGAACCACGCCCCGAGGCGGGTCTCGTTTGACGATTTCAGAGTCACATTTTCGAAATCCAGCCCGAGTTCCTTGGGGGTCTGGAGTACATCCCGGCTGGGCTTGTAGATGAAGGAGTCCTGCTTGAGATACAGTTGGACACAAGCGCCGATGTAAACACCCACAATGACCGCGATCAGAATGGTGAGCATTGAATAGATTGTCCTGCGCATGGCGTATTCCCTGTCCGGACACTCATTGAGCGTCGCCGAAATGGATCATGGCCTTGACGACGCCATCGCGGTAGTCGGCCACCAGGTCGAAGGCCTCGCGGGTCCGCTCGAAGGGGAAGCGGTGGGTGACCATGAAGTCCGCGTCGAGCCGCCCGTCCGCCATCGCATCCAGGGTCGCCTGAACGCATTCGTTCTGCCGCCGCACGTTCTGGATGCAGATTTCCTTGCGGCGTCCCAGGTCAATCGAGAACGAGAGACGGTCCTCCCGGGGAATCCCGATCAGCATCAGTTTCCCGCCCGGTTTCAGCAGTTCGAAGGCCTGATTCACCGTTTCCTGCTGGCCGGCGCATTCGAAAACGGCATCGAGCAGCAGGGGATCCCGGGTCTTGATTTCCTCGACGATGTCCGTTTTTTCCGGGTTTTCGGCCCACGTGGCGCCCGCCCGCCGGGCCATTTCCACGCGTTCGGGAATCTTATCCGTCATATAGACGGCTGATGCGCCTTTGGCCCGGGCGCACAGCAGCACACTCAGGCCAATCGGACCGGCGCCCAGAATCCCGACTCGCGCCCCGTTCATGGGGATGGACTGTTTCACGGCATAGTACCCGATGGTCAGAGGTTCCGAAAGCGCCCCCCGCTCGAAGGTCATGTTCGGAGCCAGCAGGAAACACGACTCTTCCGGCATGACAATCTTCTCGGCCAGGCAGCCCTCGGATTGTCCGGGACACCCGAGGAAGCGCAGTTTGCGGCACGTGTGGGGGCGTCCAGCCCGGCACTGGTCGCACTGCCAGCAGGACATGGCCGGGTCCACGGCCACCCGGTCGCCGGGGCGCACACGGGTCACCGCCGGCCCCACCGCTTCCACAACAGCGGCGCATTCATGGCCGACCCGGAAGGGATACTGAACCACCTGACTGCCGATGCGGCCAGTCTCGTAATAATGGACATCGGACCCGCACACCCCCACCGACTCCAGCCGCAACAGAACCTCGTTGCCGCGTTCGAGGGCGGGTTCCGGAATTTCGATCATTTCCATCTGACGGATGCCTGTCAACACCATGGATTTCATGAGCATTTGACCTTTCGTTGGCAGAATTACGCAGTCGGACCGTTGTTTGGAGTGTTCTTTTTCCCCATTCGTTCCCGTCAGGAGGAAATCCAACTTCAGCCCGCCCATTATTCATATCATTCGCCTGTCAAAAACTCAAGATGGGGATCGGGTTTTCCTGCGAACGGGAACGTAGATGAGAGAAAACGTTGCTTGCGGTTTGCGGGGGGAATGCGTTACCATGCGCCGTGTCTGATTCCACACCCATTGCGGGAGCGTTTGAAATGATCCTGGAAGTTGAAAAATCCACTCTTACCGGCGCGGTTCCCATGCCGGGTTCAAAATCGCACACGGTGCGCGCCATTATTCTGGGCAGTCTGGCGGAGGGCGAGAGCCTGATCCGCAAGCCGCTGGAGAGTCTCGATACGCTGGCGGCCGTGGATGCCTGTCGCGCGCTGGGCGCCGAGATCGCCATTTCGGACCCCGATTGCTGGCGGATTGTGGGGGTGGGAGGACGTCCCCGGGTGCCGGAAAGCATTATTGATGTGGCCAATTCCGGGACGACTTTTTATATCATGTTGGCCACAGCGGCGCTGTGTCGGGACGGCTGGGTGGTGCTCAACGGTGACGAACAGATCCGCCGCCGCCCTGCCGGGGAGTTGATGCAGGCGCTTCAGTCGCTGGGCGTGGAGATTTTCTCGACGCGCGAGAACGGGCAGTGTCCGATCGTGGTGCGGGGGCCCCTGAAGGGGGGGAAAGCCAGTCTGGAGGCGCTGTCGTCGCAATGGGTGACCGCCATTCTCCTGAACGCTCCGCTGGGGGAGGGGGAGACGGAACTGGAGGTCAAGAAGCTTTATGAGGCGCCCTATGTCCGGATGACGCTGGACTGGATCGAAAAGTTGGGGATTCAGGTCGAATACGCCGAAGATTTCTCGCATTTCCGGATTCCCGGGGGACAGTGTTACAAAGCGTTTGACCTGCCCGTGGCGGCCGACTTTTCTTCCGCGACGTTCTTTCTCGTGGCGGGTGCGGCCCTCGACGCCGAAATCGAATTGACGGGCCTGGACATGTCCGATTCGCAGGGTGACAAGGCCGTGGTGGACTATCTGCGCAAGATGGGCGCCCAGATCGAACACGACCCGCAAACCGGCAATCTTCGCCTGTCGCACGCGAAGCTGCATGGAACGGAACTGGACATGAACGCCACACCGGATGCTCTGCCGGCCATGGCGGTGGCGGCGGCGCTGGCGTCCGGGACCACGCACCTGACGAACGTGCCGCAGGCGCGCCTGAAAGAAACGGACCGCATCGCCGTCATGGCGCAGGAATTGAGCCGGATGGGGGTGGAGATCGAAGAACGACCGGATGGACTGGTCATTCAGGGAACCGACGGCGGTTTGCGTGGAGCGCTGCTGCATGGGCACGGCGACCATCGTGTGGTCATGGCGTTGAGTCTGGCTGCCATGGCGGCCTCGGGCGCAAGCCGCATTGACACGGCGGAGGCCATTTCGGTCACGTTTCCCGACTATGTCCACCTGATGCAGACGCTGGGCGCGCGGATGCGCATGACTCGATAGGGGAGGGGGAAGCCATGAAGAAAGTCGCCGTGATTCTGGCCGGTTGCGGTCGGATGGATGGATCGGAAGTCCATGAAAGCACGTTGAGCCTGCTTTATCTGGCACAGGGCGGAGCCATCTATCAGTGTTTTGCGCCGGATGAGCCCCAGTTGCGGGTGATGGATCATGTTTCCAAAAAGCCGACCCAGGAAACCCGGAATCAGCTGGTCGAGGCAGGCCGCATCGCGCGGGGAGATGTTCTTCCGCTCAGTCAGGCGCGGGCGGAAGAGTTCGATGCGTTGGTTCTGCCCGGAGGCGCGGGGGGCTTCCAGAACCTGAGCCACGGTCCCGGTCATGTCCACCCGGACGTGCGGCGACTGGTCGTGACGATGGCGGACGCGGGCAAGCCGATCGCGGCCATCTGTATCGCGCCGGTTCTGATCGCGCGAATCCTGGGGGATCGCCATATCCGTCTGACCATCGGCAACGATCCGGAAACCATCGCGGAAATCGAAGGGTATGGAGCGCGTCACGAAATCTGCGAGGTTCGCGGATGTGTGGCGGACGAGGGACACCGGATTGTGACGACTCCGGCCTATATGCTGGGGCCGGGGATTGCCGATGTGGCCGCGGGCATTCAGGCCTGTATCGAAACCCTGTTGAAGTGGTAACCGGAACGCGGAGTGCGACGGAAGGGGAGAGGGAATCATGGAAGAGACCGCAGGACCGGATTCGGTTCAACCGCCGGAGTGTCAGAAGTCGCCCGACAACATGAAGGATTGTTTCGGGGTCTGTTTCGGCTGGTTCATGGAAGACCTGATCGGCGATGAACTGCAACGCCGGCAGTGTTACGCCTGTTCGGATTTCGAGTCATGCTACAAGATGGCGATGGTGAAAAGCTTGACCCAGTTGCGGTTCGAAATCCGCAGAGCGGCGCAATATGTCGGGCGTTCCATTGGAGGAAGCCACAGTGCGTATCCCTTTGGATAAACAACACCCTTCAAAAAATATGAACGGTGGGTGAGAGGAGAAGGTGAATTTGTCGGAACAGGATAAAACCCTCACGGTCGAGGTGCAGAGAGAAGCGGGATGCGATGATCTCCCCCTGCCGGAATACCAGACCCGCGGCTCGGCCGGTATGGACCTGCGGGCGGCCGTCGAAACGCCACTGACACTCGCGCCGGGAAAGATCGCCCTGGTTCCGACGGGGCTGCGGATTGCAGTGCCCGCGGGTTATGAGGCACAGGTGCGTCCGCGTTCCGGTCTGGCGCTCAAGCATGGTGTGACGGTTCTCAATACGCCGGGAACGGTGGACTCGGACTACCGGGGCCCGGTGAATGTGATCCTGTGTAATTTAGGGACTGTTGATTTCGAAATCCGGCGCGGGGACCGTATCGCGCAGATGGTGGTGGCGCGGGTCGAGCAGATCGAGTGGAAATGCGTCGCTTCTGTGGATGAAACGGCGCGCGGCTCCGGAGGATTCGGACATACCGGGTTGCAGTAGAATACGAGAAATATGTTATTATATGAAAAATCCAGATAGCATTGTTTCTGTGATAATTTTTTTGAAATCTTGCATATGATCCGACAGATCGGGTCGGATCAGACCAATCCGATTGAGATGAAAGGACCACCCCAGGATGGTCTTTCTCATATATCTTCAAGTTTTTTCACGGCCTTCTTGAGCCGGGACGAGCTGACGTGGGTGTAGATCTGAGTGCTGGTGATGGAGGAGTGTCCGAGCAGGGCCTGAATCTCCACGATGTCCACGTCATTCATATGGAGCAACGTCGCAAACGTGTGGCGCAGTTTGTGGGGACTGATCTTATCCTTCTCGATTCCTGCGCTCCGGACGTGTTTCTCGA
>DAOPYU010000167.1:0-9206 GCA_035353095.1 Candidatus Sumerlaeota bacterium
AGTTTGACGCGGCGGCTGGCGGCGGGCAGTTCGAGGGTGATTGTCGTCCCTTCGTGCTCCGTGGAGGTGATGCGGATGTCGCCGCCATGTTCGCGGACGATGCGTCCGACGGCCATCAGTCCGAGGCCGGAACCGTTGAACTTGGTGGTATAGTAAGGCTCAAAGACTTTGGGGAGGTCTGCCTTGGGAATCCCGCAGCCATTGTCGTGGATTTCCAGCGCCGCGATGTTGTCGAGCAGGGAGGTGTGGAGGGAGATGCGGCCCTCGCCCGGTTTCCGTCGCTCGGCGGTGATGGCTTCGATGGCGTTGCGCATGAGGTTGCGCAGGGCGTGGATCATCTGCTTTTCGTCGAGGAGGAACGCGGGCAGGTCGGGGTCCAGATAGGTCTCGACCTGAATCTGGAGGTGTTCGAGTTCCATGCGACTCATTTCGAGGATGGCCAGCACGAGGCGGTTGAGGTCCTGAAGTTGCAGGAGAGGCTTGCGGGGGCGCGCGGCCTCGATGAAGTCGTCCACGCATTTGCGCAGGCGTTCGACCTCTTCGCGCAGGATGGCGCACGATTGCGTGATCCGTTCGAGGGTCTTGCCGGACTTGCCGTGAGTGGGCAGGTTCAGGTCGGCTACGGAGCGTTCGAGCAGTTGGGCGTGGATACTGAGCGAATTCAGGGGATTCTTGATGTCGTGAGCCACACCGGCGGTGAGGGTGGCCAGGGAAGCGATCCGTTGTTCCTGCGCGTCGCGTTCCTGCCGGGCGCGTACGAGGGTCAGATCCTGGAGCACGAGCGCGGCTCCGGAACTGACGCCGGTCGTCTCGAGCAGGGGTTCTTCCGCGGCAAGGAAACCGTCGGTGTCGGCTTCCAGGAGGGTTTCCTCAGCAATGGGGAGGAGGTGGACGTTGAAGATTTTGCGGCTGCGGTCGCGCACGGCCAGCTCGCGGTCGCGGACCGGTTCCGGGTCGTTCAGAAAGGTTTCCACCAGGTGGTACAGGGGGCCTTCCTCCAGGAGTTCGAGAATGGGTTCGCCCGTGACCCGGCGGTTGGCGGGCCAGTGCAGGATGCGGCGCGCGGCGTTGTTGACCAATGAGACGTTTGCCTGAGCGTCGAAGACCACGATTCCCTCGGTCAGGGTCTCGAAGATCCGAGCGGTCAGGTCGCGTTCGCGCGCCATGCGGAACACGAAATTCTGAATCTCGGCAGGGCCAATCTTGTCGAGATGTTCGAGAAAGCGTTTGGCAAACCGGCGTTGCTGCATGCCTGAGTTCCTTTGAGGGGACTGAAAATCCGTTTTCCTGTTTGCCCGGCACAACGGATACCGGCCAAACATATGGCTGAATCGTAACACGTCCCGCCGAGGATTTCCAGAAGGGAGGGAGGGGTTCGTTGCGATTTTGTCTGACGAATAGGGGGGATCAGTTGCAGCAGCGGTGGCAGACCGGGAAGCGCCCCCCGCGGTCGAGGGCGCGGCGGAAGGCGCGTGTTTTCGGACTGTTCCAGAGTTTCAGCAGGGGCGCCTGTTCGATGTGGCCACAATTGTACCCCATGCACAGACTCAATCCGCCGGTAGGGCTGAAGGAAAGCGATTCATAGGGAGCCCGGCACCGATCCCGTGGAGGACGACGGTAGTGGACCCCTTGGGTATAATACTTGCGGATTTCGTCCGCATCGAGGGCGGGATGGGTCTGGAGCGGAATCCGGTCGCGAAGCGTTTCGCGCAGTTTAGCGATTTCGCGCAGAAGTACTTCCGGGTCAATGGGGCCGAACTTTTTTTCCGGAAAGTCGTTGTAGGGACGCATCTGCGCCTCGAATTCCTCGGGCGAGAAACAGGCATTGAGGCGCTGTCGCGCGACAGTGATCTGGGCCGACATGCTCTCGCGGGTCTGGTATTGCAGGTGCGAGAGCGCCAGGGAATCCACGCCCAGTTCAAGCGCCAGCGGACCGAGGTCGGAGAGGTGGGCGTACGTCAGGTCGGAGATGGTGGCGGCCATCTGGATGGCCGGGACCGGGGCGGACGTTTTTTCCCGTATCGAGCGGACGGCTCGTATCCCTTCGACCGTGGCGGCGAAGGCGCCCGGGCCACGGTTCCGGTCGTTGATTTCCGGACGTCCGTCGAGGCTGACCAGGAGGAGGTTGACACCCGCTTCGACCAGAAACGACGCCTCGCGGGCCAGGCGCAGGCCGTTGGTGAAGACGCTCAGAAAGAAACCGCGTTGCTTGATGAGTGTGACCGCTTCGTGTAACTGAGGGTAGAGCAGGGGCTCTCCTCCGACGAGCATGAGTCCGGGTCGAAACGTTTCGCATTCGTCGAGGAGACGTTCCAGATGACGGATTTCGAGCCGGGCGTTGAGCATGGGATCGCCGGGGCGCAGGAGTTGGCTCTGCGAGCACATCTGGCACCGCAGATTACACGCGAAAGTCGGGACAACGTTGACGGTTGCGGGAGGGGGGGCGTATCCCTGAAACAGACGGTAGAGTTCCCGGGTGCGGCGACAGGCCCAGCGGGGGTGGAGGAGGGCTTTGAGGATTTTTCGCATGTCGGTTTTCCGGGACAGCTGTCGCATCGTTCTGTGTCACGAGGACTGAGTTTCGGCGAAGAGAGGTCTGTAAACAGAAACCAGACGGAGGGTTTCCGTCTGGTTCGAAGTCTATCGCATGTTTGAGAAGAAAGTCACTCATTTTGCGCGGGCGCGTGGAGAGGGAGGCGCCGGTTGTTTGGGTTTGGGACCCCGTTTGCGAGGGGTCAGGGAAAGCCCGAGCCGTTCTTCCAGTTTCTGCAACAGGGCCAACGATCCACACGGACGCCCCGTCTTGACGTTTCGGCTCAGGGCCAGTTGCATTTTCTCGTCGGGTGTTTCCCCGAGCCACGTGGCCCATTTCCCGATTTCCGGAGCTTCCAGAATGGGACGATTGGGGGCGAGCAACGAGTCCTCTTTGCCGGAAGCGTGGGCTTTGGCGCTGGACCACGGATAGGAGGGGGCCCGTTTGGCCAATCCCGCTCGGACCGGTGCCGTCTCGACGAAACGAGCGGCTTCCAGCACGTATTTTTTGTCCAGAAGTGTCGAGTGGAACCGGTCGGCCCAGAAATGGCCGCTCCAGCCATGACGCCGGTTGACTTCGGCGGCGAACCGCATGTGGGCCCGTCCGATGGCCAGGGCCAGCGAACTGTTGCGGCGGGGATAAACCAGCAGGATGACCTGATTTTCCAGAAGGCAGTAGGCCCAGACATCGAGCCCGAATTCTTCGGCATAGTGCCGGAGGTATTCGCAGTAGAGTTTGCGTTCCTCGGGTTCGAAGAAGATAGCGCCTTCGTCACGCCCAAATTGGGTGACAAGGTAGGGGTACCTCGGAATTGCTATTCTCGCTATTCTGGCCATGATTTATAAATACGCTAATTTCGATTCTGTGTCAAGAGGGAAAGTGAGAATTTTTTTCGATTTTTTTCAGCCAGTGGGGACGGTCTGTAAAGATTTGCCGAATTTAGGGTTAGTCGTTGGGTCGGACTGGATTTCCGGGTCAAGTGTCCCCGATTGGCGAAAAAAATACGGTTCCCGGATTCTTTTAAAGAGGGTCAGGAAGGTTTCTGGCGCCAGGCCTTGTAGAGAAAGACCATTTGACGCGAAATGCTCTGAATCACCCGCCCCAGCGTGAACTGGATCGAGGTGAGTTCTTTCACTTTCGCAAAATCGGGGACACGCAGCGCCTCGAGCGGGTCTCCGGCGAGTTCGACCTGGTTCAGGTCGGTGGGACCGAATTTCAGGGACCGCGCGGCCTGAAGATAGGGGACACTCTCGGGGGCAACTCCCAGGAGGGCCAGCACGGCCAGATCGGCTGCGACCACATCGGCGGAGGCCGCCAGAAAACCGGCCGGTCTGGGGTCGCCGTGGGTCGGACCGTCGCGTTCGAGAATCACGATCCCATCTTCGAGTGTCAGGACCGGCGCAAGATAGCGGGTCAGGGCGATCAACATGCGACCGAACTCGATGGGATCGGGGCCGGTTCGGAAGTGAAAGAAGGCTTTGCGTTTGCCCGCGATACAGCCGAACAGGTTTTTCGAGCCGAGGGAGACGCGCATCTGCGTATGGGCCTTGATCTTGGGCAGGTTGATGATCGCGTCGGCCTCGAGCGCGGCGGCGCTGATCGGCGCGTGCTCGAATGGCCCGCCCGGATCAATGACGCGCGTCCTGGGACGTCGTCCCAGGTCCACAATTTCGATTCCCAGTTCCTGCGCGATCGTGGCGACTCCCGAGGCGCGGGCGACTCCCCAGGTGGAACTGAAAGCGGGAGAATCGCCGATGAAGGGGATGGCTCCGGCCTCGAGTACCTCGCGCGCCACGGCACGGATCACTTCCGGGTGAGTGGTCACGGCGGCTTCCGCCGGACGGGGGACGATGAGGTTGGGTTTCAACAGGACGCGCTGGCCGGGTCGGACAAAGGCGCCCATGCCGCCCAGGGGGGCCAGCAGTTTGTGGACAGCGGTTTCGACGCGCGAGCGGTCGTAATCCGGACAATGTCCCAGACTGACCAGCGGGGCAAGATTCCGGGAAGGCGACGGAGCGGGACTCGTCATGGCATGGGATGTCCGGTCAGAGGGGTTCGTCCTGCAGATAACGTCGGATCACCTCGATGCTGGCCCGGGCGCTGCCCTGGTTGCGGGTGGCGGTTTCGAGGGCCTGTGCGCCGATCCGGCGGCATTTCTGCGGGTCGCGGAGCAGTTCGATCCACGTGGCGCCGAGCGTTTCGGCACTGCATCGCACGCACCCGCTGTCCGCTCCGGAGAAGAGTCGGTCTATTTCCTTCTGCGCGTGCATGTTGGGTCCGACCAGGACCGGGATGGCGTGGACCGCGGCCTCCAGAAGGTTGTGCCCGCCGATATTGCCGAAACTGCCCGCGACCACGCCCAGATCGCCCAGACCGTAGGTCCGCGCCAGTTCTCCCATCGTGTCGAGGAGGAAAATGTCGGGGGCGTCTATTTGTGGATCGGTGGCGCGCGAGACCCGCCAGGAGGCCGGATGGCGTTGGCAGAGGGTGAAGATCTCGTTAAAACGTTCGGGATGGCGGGGTGAGAGGATCAGCATCAGGTCGGGCACACTCTGACGGGCCTGCTGGAAGGCTTCGAGGATGATTTCCTCTTCGCCCGGGTGGGTGCTGCCGACGACCACGGTGGGGCGGCGCGCACCCAGGCGGTAGCGTGTCCGGAGGGCTTCCTGTTGTTCGGGCGAGAGCGCCACGCCGGGCATGTCGAACTTGCAGTTGCCGGTGACATGGACGTCCTGGGGACGCTGGCAGAGTTGGGCCATGCGTTGCGCATCGGCCGGTGTCTGCATGCAGAAGGCGCGGAAGGCGTTGAAGGCGGGCGCCAGAAACCCGCGGCCTTTGCTGTATCCTCTGAAAGACTTGTCGGACAGTTTGCCGTTGACCATGAAGATACGGGCGCCGCGTTGGGCCGCCAGAGTCAGAAAGTTCGGCCAGATTTCTGTTTCCATGACCAGGATGACGCGCGGGTTGTAGCAGTCGAGAAACCGCTGGGTGTTCCAGGAAAAATCGAGCGGAAAGTAGTGGATGTGGGCGGCTTCGGTGAGGATCTTGTGCGCATGGGCCTGGCCCGTTTCCGTGATGGTCGAGGCCACGAGAGGCAGTTCCGGCAGGAGCTGGCGCACCAGGGGCGCAATGGATTTGGCCGCCACCGTTTCGCCCACGCTGACGGCGTGGATCCAGACGGAACCCTGCTCGAAGGCGCGACGATCGGCCTGAGACGGCAGATCCTGTCCCAGCATGCCGCTGGCGCTTTGCCGGTACTTTCCCCGGCTCAGACGCCGGTAGCCCAGATAGGGCAGAAGAACCGGCAGGGCGAGGGAATAGACCAGATCGTAACGGGTGGGGAACATGGCTCTCATTTTCCGCCGGGCCGCAGGGGGGTCAGAATTCCCGGGCCGGGAAACGGTTTTTGTATCAACGGCTGAAAAGGCTCCGAATCGCTTCCGTCAGGCTTTGATTTTCCAGGGTGTTGGCCAGATTCAGGTACAGATAGAAAACCGGGGCGCACAACAGGAGGCTGTCAATGATGTCGAGCATGCCCCCATGACCGGTGAAGGTTTTCCCGGAGTCCTTGACTCCGGCGTCGCGTTTGAACGCCGATTCTCCCAGATCTCCCACTGTCCCGACCAGCGTGAACAAGACGGGCAGGAGAATGGCTTCCGGCCAGGAAAAAATCGTTCCCATTCCCGGCCAGAAGAGTTTGAGCAGAGCGCCTGAAACGATTGCCAGAACCGCGCCACCGATCAGGCCTTCAACGGATTTGTTCGGACTGAGAACCGGCGACATTTTGTGTTTCCCGAAGGGTTTTCCGATACAATAGCCTCCGATATCGGTGGCCCAGGAAGTCAGGATCAGGAAAAGCAGAAGCAGACCTCCGGCGTGGGGTTGGTCGAAGCCCCATTTGGTTTCCGCGTGGCGGAAAATATAGAGGACCAGAGCCAGGGGCAACCCGACATAAATACTGCCGAAGAGCGAGACCGCCGTGTTGACCAGGGCGCCTTCGATTTTCTTGAGCAATACCTGGGCGATGAGCAGAATCCAGAAACAGATGACGATCAGCGAGAGCGAATCGCGGCAGCGGAAGAAGTAGGCGTCCACGAGGAAGGCGATGGCGATGGCCGCGCCCGCCCAGTGAGTCGGTTCCACGCCGCGTTTGCGCGCCATCTGGTAGTATTCGTAGGTTCCCACCGAGGTGCCGAGCATGGTCAGCCCGAGGATGATCAAGCCGCCTGTTTCCCCATTGGAGAAGAGGCCATAGAGAAGCAGGGCGAAAAAGACAAGACTGGAGGCCAGACGCGCGAGCATGGGGGGTTATTCCTTTACTTTGCCGTACCGCCGGTCGCGGCTCTGGAAGGCGACGAGCGCCTCGAGCAGGTGTTCCCGGCGGAAATCGGGCCAGAGCACTTCCGGGAAGTAGAATTCGGAGTAGCGGATCTGGTAGATGAGAAAGTCGCTGATGCGGTGTTCGCCGCTGGTGCGAATCAGCAGATCCGGATCTCCCAGTTCCGGGTGGTAAAACCCGGTCTCGAAGACCTCGGGGGTGATCTCCTCGGGTTTGAGGAGTCCGGCGGCCACTTTTTCCGCCACCGCCTGCACGGCGGTCAGGATCTCCAGCCGCCCGCTGTAAGAAACGGCCAGGTTGAGCACCATGCCCTGGTTCCCGGCGGTCAGTTCCATGGTGCGGTCGAATTCTTCGAGCACCGCGTCGGGCAGGTCGGCGCGGTGGCCGCTGTGGACCAGGCGGATGTCGTTCTGTTCGAGCCGGGGGCGCTCGGCCACGAGAAACTTACGGAAGAAACGCATCAGGGTCGAGGTTTCGTGGCGGGGACGCCCCCAGTTGTCGCGCCCAAAGGCATAGACCGTCAAGGCCGGAATGTGGAGGCGCGCACAGGATTCGATGAGCACGCGGATGGATTCGATTCCGGCTTCATGCCCCTGGGTCCGGTCGAGCAGGCCGTGGGTCTTGGCCCAACGGCCGTTCCCATCGGGAATGACGGCCACGTGCCGGGGCAGTCGTTCGAGGTCGAGAAGGGCCTCGAGTTCCTGCTCCCGGCACGTGGCGGTGTCTTTTGCGTGTTTTTGAGAGGTTGCGCGCGAAACCGCCATCTGCATCACACTTCCATGACTTCCGCTTCTTTACGCTTCATTTCCTCGTCGATTCTCTTAATGAAGTCGTCGTGTTCCTTCTGGATCTCGGCGCTGAGGCGGTGTGAATCGTCCTCGGAAATGGTGTGGTCCTTCTCGAGTTTCTTGATGGTGTCGTTGGCCAGGTGGCGGACCTTGCGGACCGTGACGCGGTGGTCTTCGGCGTATTTGTGGACGAGTTTGACCATCTCCTTGCGGCGTTCTTCGGTCAATGTGGGGACACAGAGGCGGATGACGCGTCCGTCGTTGTTGGGGGTGATGCCGATGTCGGAGGCCAGAATGGCCTTTTCGATGGCGCCGATCTGGCTCGGATCGAAAGGCTGAATGGCGATGGTCCGGGCATCGGGGGTGTTGACCGAGGCCAGTTGCACCAGCGGCATCGGGGCGCCGTAGGCGATGATGCTCAGGCGCTCCACCAGTGAGGTGGAGGCGCGGCCCGTGCGAATTTGCCCGTAGGCGGTGGCCAGGTCACGGAGTACTTGCTCCATTTTGGCACGGTTCTCTTTTTTCACTGCGTCCTGCATGGGATTCCCTCCTTCGTCTATTGGTTTCTGGTAAATGAAATCGTTTTCCGGATCTGCCTATTGAACCAGTGTCCCGATCTTTTCGCCGCACACGGCGCGCATGAGATTGCCTTCTTTGAAGAGACTGAAGACGATGATGGGAACTTTTTTGTCCCGGCACAGCGCCATGGCGCTCGTGTCCATCACGCGCAGGTTACGGGCGATGGCGTCCTGGTAACCGATTTCCGGGAGCCATTCGGCGGTCGAGTCTTTTTCCGGATCGGCGGTGTACACGCCGTCCACTTTGGTGGCCTTGAGCAGCACTTCGGTGTCCAGTTCGCTGGCGCGCAGGGCGGCCGCGGAATCGGTGGAAAAGTACGGATTGCCCGTTCCTCCCGCCAGAATGACGACCCGGCCTTTTTCCATGTGGCGGACGGCGCGGCGGCGGATGTAGGGCTCGCAGACCTGATTCATGGTGATGGCGGACAGAACGCGGGCGTGCGAACCGGCGTTCTCGAGCGCGTCCTGCATCATGAGCGAGTTGATGACGGTGGCGATCATGCCGATGGAGTCGGCGACGGAACGGTTCATGTGGGCGGCGGCTTCGCTGGCGCCGCGGAAGATGTTGCCCCCTCCGATGACCATGCCGATCTGGACGCCGAGCTGGTGGACGGCGTGGATTTCGCGGGCCAGTTCGACAATGAAATCGGGATCAATCCCGTACTCGCGTTTGCCCTTGAGGGCTTCACCGCTGAGTTTGAGCAATATGCGTCTGTATCGGGGTGTGGAACTCATAAAATCTCCGGCAACTGGCACAGAATCTGAGTAGAGAGGTTTTGAATAACCTTTGTTTTGCGCACGACAAATCGGCGGTCCGGACGGCCCGCTTTCCGCAACGCGAGTTCTGTCATACCACGTTGCCGGGCGTTCGTAAACATTATTGTGCCGGAGAATGACGCCGGGGGTGCATCCTCCGAATTCGTGAGAAGGTTCACCGAAATCTGAGTAGCCTGGCGCCGTCCGGCACG
>DAOPYU010000168.1:0-9157 GCA_035353095.1 Candidatus Sumerlaeota bacterium
ACACTCACGAGAATGCGGCGGCTGTTGCCAGTTCGGAACGCGTGGACACGTTGCCTCCGGGAAAACTGGTCTATCGGGTTCCGGCAACGTCGCCTGCGGAGTCCCTGGAGGCGCCCGAGCTTCAGTCCGAGGTTCCGTCCGTCGCTGTCGAGGAAGAGGCGCCGGAGGGAGCCCCAACGGAGCGGTCTCTGCCGGCCGTCGAAGCCGAGGAGAGTCTGGTGGCCCCTGCTCCTCCGTCCGGGGGGGAACTTCCCGAGCCCGAGGATGAGGACCTGAAGATTGAACGCCTGTCCGAGGTGGATGTGAGTGGCGAGCGTGGGGAAGGTCCGAAAACGGGGATTCAGATCGAGACGGCCCAGTCGGCGGATGACGAGATGTTGATCGAGCGGCGTCCCACCCTCGAATCCCTGGAAGATCTGAAGTCTTCATTGGAGTCTCTGCCCGTAGAGGTTCCGGAACCCCTGCTTCCCACCCCACCGGTTTCGGTTCCCGCGGAAGCCGCGTTGGAGGCTTCCCCGCTGTCCCCACCGCCTTCCAGCGAGCCGGTTGTTCAGCCGGCGGTTGAGGAAGACGTGGCTTTCTCCTCGCTTTTCGCGATGCCGGAATTGTCCCGGACGGGTGTTGCGGTCCCGGCGCCCGGGGAGCGGGTGGAAGCGGTTGTGCCACAGGCGCCGCCGGAATTGCCGTCGGAACCGGTGGCCGTTGCGGAAAGGGATGAATTACCGCCGGAGTCCTCCCCCCCGGTTCCTCCGCCGTCTCCCGAACCGGTTGCGCCGATTGCGATAAAGGACTTCCCCCTCGTGGAGGAAGTCGTGGCGGCGAAAGGGCCTTTGTTTGACCTGTTGCGTGAGGTCCGCGCGATGGGCGCTTCGGATCTCCACATCAGTGCCGAGGTTCGGCCTTTTATCCGCAAGGCGGGGGGGATTGCCTTTCTGAAGCGTCCGGTGTTGTCCGCGCGGGACACGGAGAAAATGCTTTTTTCAGCCCTGACCAACCATCAGAAGATGCTGCTGCTGGCAGACAAGGGACTGGAATTCTGTTTGAACATTGAAGGCGAAGGACGCTACCGCGCCACCATCATCAAGCAGCGCTGCGGTTGGGATGGCATTTTCCGCGTCGTGCGTCTGCGGGTTCCCTCCGTTGAAGAACTGAGTCTGCCGACCAGTGTGAGCCGTCTGACCGAGTACCACCAGGGGCTGGTGCTGGTGACCGGTCCGGGCAACTCGGGCAAGACGACGACCCTCGCCGCCCTGGTGGATGCCGTCAACCGTTTGCGCAGCGACCATATCATCACGCTTGAGCAGCCCATCGAGTATGTCCATGAGGCGCAGCAGTGTCAGGTTACGCAGCGCGAGATCGGTCCGCATTCCGAATCTTTCGCGGCGGCCCTGCGGGGGGCGTTGCGTCAGGACCCTGACGTCATCATGGTCGGGGAACTGCGCGACACCGATACGCTGTCCATGGCGATTTCGGCCTCCGAGACCGGCCACCTGGTGCTGGGGACGTTGCCCACCACGTCGGCGGCTTCGACGGTCGGGCGTATCGTGGATGCGTTTCCGGTGGGACAGCAGCAACAGATCCGCATGATGTTGTCGGAGTCCATGCGGGGCATCCTGAGCCAGCGGCTGGTGCCGCGCAAGGACCGGCAGGGGGTTGTGCTGGCGCTGGAAATCCTCTTTGTCAACTCGGCGGTCTCCGCGCTGATTCGCGACAACAAGCCGTTCCAACTGCCCTCGGTGATGCAGACGGCGCGCAAAATGGGGATGCAGCGGATGGAGGACGCCCTGCTGGATCTTTTGAATCAGGATCTGATCGAAGGGGCGGACGCCTATCGTCTGGCTTCGAACAAGCAGCCGTTCGAGGCCTGGAATCCGGCCAAAGCCGGTCTGCGCTGAGCGGGCCGCAAGGACTTCATACAGGGAAGGATCGGTGGACAATGGCGCAAATGGACAGATACTTCCGGGAAATCCTGACCCGGGGCGGATCGGACTTGCACCTGGCGCAGGGACAGCCGCCGAAGATGCGTCAGGGGGGCTCGATTGTACGCATTGACGACCGGGTGCTCGACGGCGAAACCATCGAGGGGCTCCTGTCGGAAATCTGCGACAACGACCGCTGGGATCGGTTTGTCGAAAAGGGCGATCTCGATTTTGCCTACGCCCTGGGGGAAGAGGCCCGCTTCCGCGCGAATTACTACCGCCATGTTCAGGGCATCGGGGGCATTTTCCGCATCATTCCGAAGGAAATCCTCTCGATTGACGACCTGAAACTGCCCGAGGTACTCCGGACCTTTGCCGACTATCCCAATGGCATGGTGCTCGTGACCGGTCCCACGGGGAGCGGGAAATCCACCACGCTGGCTGCCGTCATTGACCACATCAACCGCAACTACGAGCGCCACATCCTGACCATCGAAGAGCCGATCGAGTTTGTGCATCCCAACCGGAAATCCATCCTGGTCCAGCGCGAAGTCGGCATTGACGTCGGGTCGTTCGGGCGGGCGCTGCGCGACGCCGGGCACTCGGATGTGGATGTCATCCTGGTCGGCGAAATGCGCGATCTCGAGACCATCAGTCTGGCCATCACCGCGGCGGAAGGCGGGACGCTGGTTTTCGGGACGCTGCACACCAACAGCGCCGCGAAAACGATAGACCGGATCATTGATGTTTTTCCCTCCGACCAGCAGTCGCAGGTGCGCACGATGCTGAGCGAGTCGCTCAAGGCCGTCTGTTCGCAGCTGCTGTTGAAGCGCAAGAGCGGCGGGCGCATCGCCGCCAACGAGGTTCTGTTACAGACCACGGCCCTCTCGAACATCATCCGCGAGGGGGGCGGGTTGAACAAGCTGCACTCGGTCATGCTCTCGGGCAAAAGCATCGGGATGCAGATCATGGACGACGTGATTGAAGACTACCGCAGCCGGGGACTGGTGTCCGGCCATGAGGCCTACATGAAGGCGCTCGACAAGGAGCGTTTTACCGCGCATCGCGACGAGGAATAAACGCCGGGCGCGTGGAGTGGGAAGCAGAAAGAGGAGGTTGGGTTCTCAATGGATATCGGGGTGGTTGGAGCGGGGATAGCGGGATTGTCGGCGGCGTGGTACCTGCGCCGGGCGGGGCATCGCGTGGTGCTCTTCGAACGCAATTACAAGCCGGGCGGCCGCATGAACTCGCGCCGCAAGGCGGGACTGGTGGTGGACCACGGCGATCGCTACTGGCGCCGGTCCGACCAGGTTCTCTATGAGTTGATCGTCGAGAGCGGCCTGCAGGGCGAGCTGCGCAGCATAGACCTGCCCGTTTTCGATCTGGGGAAAGACGGCGCGTTGTGCGAAAGCGTCGAGAAGGCGATTGACCAGGATCGGGTGGTTTTCCAGAACGGCCTGCTCGCGCTGCCCGAGGCGTTGCGCCGTACGGTGGGAGGGCTTTACTCCCTCGGCGTGGTCTCGGTCATCTGGGAACCGTCGTCGGCCAAGTTTCAGGTCCACACCGATCCCCCCATCCGGCTGATGGACACCGAAGTGGATGCGGTCGTGTTCGCGTGTCCGGCGCCGGAGGCGCTGGCGGTCAGCGGGCCCATCCACGAGATGTTGAATCCGGCGTTTGTAACCGGTCTGAGGCAGATCGAGTACACGCGCAGTCTGGTGATGATCGCGGCCATGGAAGCCTTTGAGCGTCCGGGTTTCTACGGGGTGCGCCTGCCGCGCGAAACCAGTGGGTCGTCTCTGTCGTGGCTGGCGTTCGAGGACCAGAAGTGCCAGGGGCGGCAGATCGAGGGGTGGGCCTCGATGGTGCTGCACCTGAATGCCGAGGCCAGTGAGGCCCAGTGGAACCGGGATGAGGATGAACTCATCGAGGAAACCTATGTCGAAGCGCGCCGCCTGGTGCCGCAACTGCCCGAGCGGTGGCGCTGGGCGCGGTTCAAACGCTGGCCGCAGGGGCGCCTGCGGGATGTCGAGCAGGTGCTGCTCCCCGAGAAAGCGCCTGCCGCCGACTCGGATGTGCTGGTCGAGTTCTGTGGCGACTACCGTGCGGGCGACGGCGTCGAGGCCGCCGCGTCGAGCGGCCGTACCGCCGCCGAATCCCTTTTGGCCAAGATGGCCCACCACGCCAGGCCCTGACCGACTTGGTTTCCGGGATTCCGTTCCTGAGGCTGGAAAAGGTGGAGGGGCGCCTTGCCAAGTGGAACGTTCAATCGAAAGTCTTTATTTCCCGCCACAAGTCCGCGAGGGGCTTTTTCGGGTGACGGCAGCAGAGAATCTTAAGCACACGGAAGTTGTCTTCGCGATAGGGAAACTCGTATTCCGCCAGAATTTCCACAGACTCGAATTTCTGAATATAACCCTTCTCGCTGTTATCGCAAACCAGCAGAGTCTCCCCGCTGTATTCGCGCGGCCCCCACAACCAGTAGTTGTTGTGCGCGCTGATGGCTTTGGGCAGACCGAACTCCGGACCGAAGAAGTCCACCATTCCGGCAAAAGCATACGTCTTGCCGAAGATGGCGCAATCGGCTTTCTCCGGCTCGGGCAGTGAATGGTACACTCGGGCGACCGTCGCGACAAACTCCCGAGCCCCGATTCGCTGCCCGAAATAATCGGGAATTCCTTTGACGTGTTCCGCCTGAGCGCTGGGGTGATCCTCCGTTTTCATCTGTCGGGATAACCGCATGATTTGCAGGTAGGAGGCAAAGGCCTCCATCGGTAAAAGGGGAACTCCGAGGGGCAACTGTACTATTATCCAGGAGGAAAGCAACAGGAGCAAGCCGACGCGTATCCAATTGTGCCGTTGTTCAAGCCCGTGTTCAATGGCAACCGACCCGGCGGCGAACAGGAAGGGGAAGGCCGGCAGAATATAATAGAACTTCGAGTGATTGGTCAGGTAGATGAGAAAGAACAGAAGTATGCCGATTCCCAGGGCGCGTGTGGGGATTGCCCCGGAGGACCGAAGAAGGGTTGCGATACCGGTCATCCAGATCGGTGCCGTGAAGACTCCCGTGGCCAGGACGATCTGCAACAGAAACTGAGGGGGTGAAACGACGAGGTTCTTTGAACTCGAAACATTCCGGATGAACTCGAGCGTGGGACAGCCGTTGGCGAACTGCCAGTACAGAAAGGGTGCGCTGAGAGCCAGGGCGATCAGGATGGTGAAATAAGGGGGCAAGGTCTTCAGGAGACGCCGTTCTTTTGACAGGAGGAGGCCCAGAATAAGACTGACGGCAAAGATAAACATGGTCGTCTTGGTGTTTGCTCCGATTCCGATAATGAGACCCAGGAGCAACCAGCGTCCCAGACTGGGGGATTCGAGAATACAAAGCGCACAATACGCGGCCAATGTAATCCAGAGAATATCATATGCGTTCATCGAAACAAAACCGAACACGACCCAGTAGTACATGCCGGTCAGTATCGAAAGAACCGACAAGAACGCCGCGAATCGGCCCCCTCCCAACTTGATGCAGGTGGCCGCTGTCACCATCAGAGTCGCCACACCCGCAAGGGCAGGAAACAGATGGAGGGTATAGGCTGAATTTCCGAACAAAAGGCTGATCCGGGTTATCCAGGCGATGAAAGCCGGATGATCCACATACCCGAACGCCGGGTGGTAGGCGCAGGCGAAATAGTAATACTCGTCCGGATGGAAACCGAACGTCTGGGCCGTGAGAACTTCCAGCCCGGCAAACAAAATGGCCAACATGCCGGGAAAGAAATAAGGCGAGTACCTGATCGCGTTGAGGTTCATAGAAACCCCGAACAGAGGATGGTGAAAACTACCGTATTTCGGGTCTCACTGCTGATTTCATCTTTCCGGCACAAATTCGGGATGAACCCCGGCGGGGATCAGGCCGGCCTCGGCGGCGCGGCCCAGGAATTCTTCGAGGGCGCGTCGGCCCTTCTCGCCGTAGTCGAGCGTCAGATCGTTCACGTACATGGCGACGAACTGGTCCGTGCGCGGATGGTCCAGGTTGCGTCCCCAGGCGCCGGCGTGTTCCAGCGCCTCGAGCCGGTGAACCAAGCCCCAGTTGACCGACTCGCGCAGGATGCGGTCGGCGTCCTGCTGGACCTTGAGCGGCAGGTCGCGTCGGATGGCGTTGACCCCCAGCGGCAGGGGGAGGCCACCGGTTTCCTGTTCCCACCAGGACCCCAGGTCCAGGATGAGCCGCAGACCCTGGTCGGCGTAGGTGAGCTGTCCTTCGTGGATCAGCAGGCCCGCCTGGGCTTTGCCTTCCGCGACGGTCTCGATGATCTGGTCGAAGGGAACCACCTGGTAGTTGAACTCCCCGATGGCCAGTTGGAGGGCCAGGAAAGCCGAGGTCCGTTCGCCCGGCACGGCGATACAGACGTCCCCGGCCTCGCTCGACAGATCGTCGGGAGAAAGCGGTTCGGAGGCGACGATCATGGGGCCATACCCCTGTCCCATGCTGGCGCCGCTGTTGAGCAGAATGTAACGGTCGGTCAGGTAGGCGTAGGCGTGGGCCGAGAGGGCCGTGATGTCGAGTTCGGAGCGCTGGGCGCGCTGGTTGAGCGTCTCGATGTCCTGCAGGATGTGCTCGAATTTATATCCCGGTGTTTTGAGTTGCCCCTTTGCCAGGGCGCAGAACATGAACGCGTCGTCCGGGTCGGGGCTGTGGCCAAGGGTCAGGTGGTGGGTTGGGGTGGGGAAATCGGTCATGGGGCGGTCCTCTCTGCCGGTTTCGGCAAAAGCAATTCTGTTGCGCAACTATCCTAGGCCGGGGATTGCAGAAGTCAAGGAAAAGGTCCGAAAAAAGGGCGGACGGGACCAGAAAAGCCTCACGGTCTAGATGACTTTTCGGTTCACGAACTCCAACAGTCTCCTGTCTTCGGACTTTCCCTCAGAGAGGAAAGTGGTTGCTGAGGTGGCATGGGCGTCTCGCCCATGAAGAGGCGCCGGAGCAAAAAACCCGAGATTTCCGGCTCGACCGATGAAAATGCCGTCGGCCCTTCACGGGCGGGGCACCCGTGCCCCCTCTGGGTCTTTCGGGAAATATCCGGACGATTCGGTTGTTTGTTGCAGTCGAATGCGGTTTTGTGTTTGATTGGGTGGGGTGGGAGAGTACAATACCGTCGGGTTGAAAGATAGAGGGGAAATGCGTCCCGAACCGAGAGGTCGGAAGCGAGGGGGGCGGTGCCGTTTTTTTTCTGGCGGGGACGTGGGAAAAAGGGGGGAATTCCCGGTTTGGGCCGGGAAACAATCCGAAAGTGATGTGGGATTTTTATGCGGAATACGGTGGCGCTCGTGCTGGCGGGCGGCGTGAACGTGGGATATTCGGTGTTGACGCACAATCGTGCGAAGTCGGCTTTGCCCTTCTTCGGGCATTTCCGTCTGGTGGATTTTGTGCTCACCAATCTGAGCCGCTCGGGTGTCAACAATGTCGGAGTCATGATTCAGTACCTGCCCGGTTCCCTGATTGATCACATCGGGATCGGGCGGGCGTGGGATTTCGATTCCACCAACCGGCGCATCAAATTGATGCCGCCGTTTGTCGGGATGGGGCGCACCGACTGGTACCGGGGGTCGGCCGACGCGATTTACCGCAACATGGATTTTATCCAGAACAACCAGGCGCACGACGTGCTGGTGGTGTGTGCCGACCACGTGTATTGCATGGATTACCGTCCGATGCTCAACCTGCACCGGGAACGGGGCGCCGATGTGACCATCATGACGACCCCGCGTCCGCAGGGTACCGATCCCCGCCACTATGGGTATGTGACGGTGGGGGATCGCGGGCGTGTTGTGGATTTTGTCGAGAAGCCCAGCCAGCCGCCCGAGCACGATGTGGTCTCGACGGGCGTCTATCTGTTCCGGGCCGATCTGTTGTGCGACCGTTTGTACGACATGCAGCGCATGTCCTCGGACCACCACCTGCCCACGGTGGTCGTCGAGCCGATTGTGCGCGAGGGACGCGCGTTTGCCTGTCCCTTCGAGGACGACTGGCATTACCTGCCGGATATCGAGTCCTATGTGGCGTTTCACCAGCGGCTGCTGCGGGGGGAAAGCACCATCAGCCCCGATCACGACTCCGTCTTGACGGACCTGCGCGACCGCGATCTGGGTTCGCGTCCCGCTCCCTACTTCGGGCCCTTGTCCGAGGTGGAGGATTCGCTCGTGTCGCCCGGGTGCGTGGTGGAGGGCAAGGTGGTGCGGTCGGTTCTGTCGCCGGGCGTGCATGTGGCGCCCAAGGCCGTGGTGCGCGACAGCATTCTGTTTCACGATTGCTTCGTGGGGCAGGGCGCCCGGCTCGAAGGGGTGGTGAGCGACAAGGATGTGCGGTTCGATTCGTTCTGCCGGGTGGGGGCGCCCCTGCCCGATCCGGCCAATGTCCGGGCGGGGCAGTTGACGGTGGTGGGCAAGAGCGCCCGGATCATGCAGGGCGTGGTGATCGAGGTGGGACGCGAGGTGCCGATCCGCCAGGTGGTGACACGGGAATGGGACTGGAATATGCCCGGTTCTATTGCGCGACTTTGAATGCCTGATTCGAAAATGGATGTGAGAGTGGCGGCATGAGTGAAACGATCGCAATGGTTTTGGCTGGAGGTCAGGGGAGCCGGCTCTCGATTCTTTCGGAGCATCGGGCCAAGCCCGCCGTGCCCTTTGGCAGCAACTATCGGATTATTGATTTCGTCCTGAGCAATATCATGCACTCCGGCATTCCCTACGCGGGCATCCTGACGCAGTACAAGCCGTACTCGCTGATGGCGCATATCGGCTCGGGCGAGTCGTGGGGGTTCACGAGTCGCCAGTCGGTTCTCAAAATCCTCCCCCCCTACCGGGGAACCACCGCGGGCGACTGGTATGCCGGCACCGCCGATGCGATCTGTCAGAACCTGTCCTTCATCAGCCGCTTCGATGTGGATATGGTCCTCGTACTCTCGGGCGACCATATTTACAATATGAACTACAGCGATCTGGTCGAGTTTCACAAACGCCACAAGGCGGATGTGACCATCGCCACACAACCCGTTCCGTGGGAGGAGACGGCGCGCTTCGGGGTGTTGAAGAGCGACAAGAGCGGGCGTATCGAAGGCTTTCAGGAGAAACCCAAGTCGGATCCCATTTCCAACCAGGCCAACCTCGGGATTTATGTCTTCCGCCGCGCCTTCCTCGAAGAACGCCTGCGGGAGGATGCGCAGGACCCCGCCTCG
>DAOPYU010000169.1:0-9139 GCA_035353095.1 Candidatus Sumerlaeota bacterium
GAGAAAGCGGTTCCCGGGAGCGCCCATCTCCTGATGGGCGTAGTCAAATCCCTCACCCAAAAGGTGAGGGAACCAAAACCGTTTTCGCGCCATAACACAAGAACAGAAGACTCGTTTTCGGCCCTCACCGGCGGTTCAAAGCCGGCTTCAGCCGGGCTTTCTTCCGGATGACCGGGTGTGAAACAATTCCTGGGAAGTCGCGCTGACTCTCGCTTCAGGAAATGGAGGGAATCCCCCCTCTCCCCCCGGTCAGAATACCCGAATGGATTCTTTCCCTTGTTCCGCCACTTCCGGACTCAACCGGCTTTCCCGCATCCGCACTTGCGCCGGGCGCCGCCGGGGGACGACTTCCGATTTCCCGGCAGGAGGGCCAGGAGTCCTTCGATCTGGCCCCGGTAGATTTCCAGCGTCTCGGACCAACGGGCCAGGCAGGTCTGCCCCTCGGAGGTCAGGGCGTAGCGCCGCTTGGCCGGGCCGCTCTCGCCCAGTTCCCAACGGGCCGCCACCAGACCTTCCAGCTCCATCGTCTTCAGCAGTTTGTAGATCCCGCTGGTGTCGGGCGGGGTGTCGGCGAACATTGGCAGGCCGTGGATCTGCTGCACCAGGTCGTAGCCGTGGGTCTCGTCCCGGGCCAGCAGGGCCAGCAGGGCCGGGCGCAACAGACGAGCCAGGGTTTTTCCGGAACAGGCGCATTGGTTCAGGTCCAGCATTGGAGCACCTCCAATAGTGTGAAATAATCATGCTTGCCGGGGAATGTCAAGATCTTCTCCGTATCTTTTCCATGCCGCGTTTCCCCCGCACGAGGTGTTTCTCTCCCCCAGGAAGTCCTCATTGTCCCGTGAATTGTGAGATGGTCGTTCAAGGGAGGGAGATGCAGGGAAGTCCCCTGTCCGGTAAATATCGAGATGGTCCGGAGGGGTCACGGGCGTCCCGCCCGTGACTTGCCGACGGTCTCGTCGGCTGGGCCGGGAATTTCGAGTCTTTGTTCCGGAACCTCTTCATGGGCGGGACGCCCATGCCACCTCAACCGCCTTCCGTTTTGTCGGTATCGCGGTTTCGCTTTTCCGGAAGGTTTCACACCGAGGTCGGTTTCCAGACCACGACGCGGTCGCGGCCCTGGTGTTTGGCCGCATAGAGCGCCTCGTCCGCCGCAGCCACGATCCCCTCGGCCAGCAGACCATGCTCGGGATAGACGGCCACCCCGACAGAGACGGTCACGGACTGCTGCTGGATGCGCAGGGTGGACTTGATCTTCTGACGCAGGAATTCGGCGCGGCGTACGGCCGCCTCGAGGGGCGCGTCGGGCAGGATGATGAGGAATTCCTCGCCGCCATACCGACACGGAATGTCCTCCTGGCGGATACTGGCCTGGAGGATGGCGCCGAGCTCGTGGAGCAGCCGGTCCCCTTCCTCGTGGCCGAAGGTGTCGTTGAACTTCTTGAAATGGTCCACGTCGAGCATGATCACACCTAGGGAGGCGTTGCGGCGCTTGGCGCGGTGGACCTCGCGTCCCAGGGTGTCTTCCATGTGGCGACGGTTGTACAGGCCGGTCAGCTGGTCGCGGATGGACTGGATGCGGAGCATCTCGCGCAATTTGAGGTTGGCCAGGGCCAGGGCGAACTGCTCCGTGACGGTCGTGATGAGTTGCTTCTTGGACTCGAAATGAGCCTTGCGGGCGTCCTCGGAGAGCAGGGTATCGGTCGGTCCCCACTGCAAATGCAGCAGGCCGAGCGTTTCGCCCTGCGCCACCATCGGCAGGCAAATGTATCCGTTCGCCGGGGCGTGGTCCAGGTGCTTGCAGAGCAGGTCCGTCTCGCGGTTTTCCACACTGTAAACCTTGCCTCGGCGCAGCGCCCAGCAATCGTCCACCAGAAACAGTTCCTGGTTGGCCACCGGTTCGCCCCAGGAAGTGACCACCTCGAAGGCGTTCTGATCGGCGCTGTAACGCGACAGAATGCCCGATTCGGCGGGGAAAAGCTGGCGGGCCAGTTGCACGATGACCCCGTCGGTTTCTTCAACGGTCTGGCAGGCCTGGAGCAGATCGCTCATCTGGTTGAGCAACGCGATCTCGCGCGAGGTCTGCGTCAGGTCGTCCACCCAGGAAGACAGTTTGCGATTGGTTTCCTCGAGCTGGGCGGCGTGCTGTTCGCCCGCTTCGATCTGGTGTTCCAGTTCGTGCAGCTGCCGGGTCAGATCCTCGGTGCGTTCGGTGGCCACTTCTTCCACCACCCGGTCGGCCAGTGTTTCGGCCTGACGCAATTGGCGCAGCAGATAACTGATCCAGCCCAACGCGGCAGCGGCCAGCAACAGGGCGAAAAAAGCCAGAATCTTGGAAGCCGCACCCGACAACGGACGGGTGAAGGAAGACAGAGCCGAGGCGGGAACGAACGTCGCCACCACCCAGCCGAAACCGGGCATCGAGTCGAAAGCCGCCCAGCCCTCCACCTCGTAGGGCGCTTCTCCCTCGCGCGCCGGAGTGTGCCAGCGAATGGATTTCACGCCCGATTCCTTGCCGTCCTCAATCAGTGGAGCGACCCAGGCGGGGTTCTTGGAGGAGAAAGCCGAATCGGTCTGTGCGGTGGGCGAGAGCGGCGCGGCCAGAACCGCCCCCGACGTGTTATGGGGGTCCAGAACGACCGAGAACAGTTCCCCTTCTTCCACCGGCTGGCTCCAGGGGTTCGCGCGCACGGCGCCGAGGACCTGCGGATCGGCCAGCAGGGCGCTCTGGTCGGCCAGCGCCACGAGGGTCCAGTTCCACGCTTTCGTCGCCAGACGATACCGCCACCAGACCTTGTCGCCTCCGGGCAGGGGGATCATCTGGACCCCCTCGCGCACCGGTCGGCGTCCCGCGATTTCCTGCGTGATGGGGCTGTCGGCGGGCTGAGGCGACTCGAGTTCGTCGCCTTCCTTCAACGCGCACAACCACACGGCGTCGCCGGCCGTGTGCGCGGCCAGCAGTTTGCGCGCTTCCTCCTGCGCCGCCGCTTCGGTCAGGCCCTTTGGCCCCACCCGCCGCTGCAACGCTTCGATCTGCAGATTCGCGCGCTCCACGGCCCGACCCAGACGCGCCTGCATGGCCTGCTGGGCCAGCGCCTGAACCCCGTCGCGAACGGTCAGGTTGCGCCCATGCAGCGCCTGGCGCTGCGCCGAGTGCGAAGCGCTGCTGAGCGCCCCCAGACACCCCAGCAACCCCACCACCACCGCCACGGCAAAGGCGCCCAATTGCCAGCCGGGACTCTGCAGGCGGCGCTTCCACTGAGAGAGACGTTGCGCCAACGAAGAAGGAGGTCGAACGGAAAGACGCATGGAAATCCGATCTCGATTACGTAACCTTTATGAATTCAATAAATAGCGGGCTCCCCTTCTCAACTCTGGCGCGCGCGCTTCAACTGGTCAATCCCCACCGCCACGATGATAATGGCGCCGATGACGACGTTCTGAATGTGGTTTTCCCACCCCACCATCGGGCACCCGTTGCGCAGAACCGCGATGATGATCGCTCCGATGATCGAGCCGACGATACTACCCTGACCGCCGTTGAACGATCCGCCGCCGATCACCACCGCCGCAATCACGTCGAGCTCGTAGGCCACGCCTTCGGTCGGGGAGCCGACCCCGATCGCGCCGAATTGTAACACACTCGCAACGCCCGTGAAAACCCCGCAAAGCGTATAAACCCAGATCCGCGTCCAAGGCACGCTGATCCCACACAGGCGCGCCGTATCTTCGTTCGAGCCAATGGCGAAGACCCGACGGCCGAAAACCGTATAGCGCATCACGATGAACATCACCACCATCAGGCCCAGCATGAGCCAGACCGCCGGGGCGAAGGAGAAGGTCGAGTCCATCGTCGGCTCGACCTTCATCAGCTCGCGCAGCCACGAACCGGGCGTCGTGACGACCGTGTTCTCCGCCACCCCCTTGGCCGCGCCGCGCGCAATCTGCATCATCCCCAGCGTCACAATGAACGGCACGATCCGCAACCCCGAAATCATGAGGCCGTTGAGAAACCCGGCAAACGCGCACGCCAGCACCCCGCCCAGAGCGGCGGCGCAAGCCAGCCCGACACTCGCCTGAGCCGACAGCCCGGTCGGCCCGAAGCGGCGCAGAATCAGCGCCGTCACCACACTGCCCAGCGCCAGCAGCGACCCGACGCTCAGGTCAATGCCCGCGCTGATGATCACCAGCGTCATGCCGATCGCCCCCACGCCGTAAAGCACCGACTGCTGGAGGATTGTCTTGGTGTTGTAGAGCGAACTGAAATTCGCGCCGCTGGGCACCACGGCCAGAAACACCCCGTAGATGAACGCCAGCCCCAGAAACGGGCCAAACAGACTGAGTACCTTCCCGAATTGCTTCATCGCCTCTCATTTCTCCCATCCGCTGATTTGTATCTCACCCGGCCACCCACCCGGCGACCGATATTTTCCTTCTTTTGGGCGCCCCTTCAGGGCGCGATCTTTTTTTGCATCCTTTCCGTGGGTTCCCTTCGGTCACCCACGGCTGGCCCAAGAGGCCTGCGAAGCACCTGATCGGGAGGCCCCTCCGGGGCCGAAATTTTCCACGAACCTCTGCGCCCGCAACCATCATTCGTTCCTGCGGTTCGTTGCCTTTTTCCGCCCTCAGTTCCCCGACGTGGCCACGCGCATGATTTCCTGCTCGGTCCACTCGGCGATCGGGCGCACCGCGCTCATTTCGCCCCGGTGCATCACCGCCAGCGTGTCGCACACCCCGAGCAGCTCGGGCAGGTACGACGACACAAACACGATCCCCTTGCCCTCGGCGGCCAGCCGGTTCACCAGGCGGTAGATCTCCACCTTGCTGCCCACATCCACCCCGCGCGTCGGTTCGTCGAGCAGCACCACCTCGCCCCCCTGTTCGAGGATGCGCGCCAGCGCCACCTTCTGCTGGTTCCCGCCCGACAGGCCTCCCACCGGCTGGTCCGGTCCCTGGCAGCGGATGTTCATCTCCCCGATCCACTTCTTCACCGACTCGCGCTCGCGACCCAGACTCAACAGCCCCCACCCGCCCAGACCCGAAAAACGCGCGAGCGACGAGAGCGTCGTGTTAGCCGAGATGGACAGTCCGGTCGCCAACCCCTCTTCCTTGCGGTTCTCGCTCAGGAAATCCATCCGCAGGCCAAGCGCCTGACACGGTTTCATCCCCCGGATGGGAACGGCCTGCCCGGACAGGGTGACCTGCCCGGCCTCCGAACGGTCCAGACCGAAGAGGCTGCGGATCGTTTCCGACCGGCCCGACCCGACCAGCCCGGCGATGCCCAGGATCTCGCCCCGGCGCAGTTCAAAATTCACCCCCCGCGGAATCGGCGAGCCCTCCAGTCCCTCGACCCGCATGAGCGGCTCGCCGATGGTGTGCTCGCTCCGGGGGAACATCTCGGTGAGTTTACGCCCCACCATCAGTTCGATGATCCGCTCGATCGTCACGTCGGCGATGGCGCCCGACCCGACCGTCTCACCGTCGCGCAGGACGGTGTAGGTGTCGGCGATCTCGGTGACCTCTTCGAGGAAGTGGCTGATGTAGATGACCGAAATACCCGACTCCTTGAGGCGGCGGATGGCCTGGAAGAGCGCCCGCGTGTCGGCGGCGGTGAGCGAGCTGGTCGGCTCGTCCATGATGATGACGCGCGCGTTGCACAGGAGCGCCCGGGCGATCTCAACCACCTGCTGCAGGCCGATGGACAGTTCGGACACCGGCACGTGGAGCGGCAGGTCCGGGTGGCTGAGCAGTTCGAGCGCCTTGCGGATCGGCTCGTAGTCGTGCTGAACGAAACCCAGACGGGTCTTCTCCATCCCCAGCGTCAGGTTTTCCTCGACCGTCAGGTGCGGCGCCAGGTTCAGTTCCTGGTAGATCATCGCCACGCCCATCTGCCGCCCCGCCGAGGGCGACGGGATCGAGACCGGCTGACCCTGCAGGAGGATCTGGCCCGAGTCGGCCGGGTGCGCCCCGCTGAGGACTTTCATCAGCGTGCTTTTGCCCGCGCCGTTCTCGCCGATGAGCGCATGCACCTCGGCTGGACGCACGTTCAGGTTCACCTGGTGCAGCGCCCGCGTGGCGCCGAAGGATTTGCAGATGTCGCGCAGTTGCAGAAGGTATTCACTGCCGTTCAAAGGACTCACCTCTCACGAACCGGTCTCCCTCCACGCGCACGTGGCACGCAAAGGGAGACCGAAAGATTGTCCGGCCCGATCCGCCGGAATCGCCCGCGCCAGCCGTGCCGACGCGCTTCACACCGTCCCCGATTTACCCTGAAAGCCGTAGTGGAATACTCTTTCCCCCGGCTTTCCTCTCAGACGGGCGACGACGCCCGCCCTCCCGGGAACCACCACCGCTCAATCACCACTCCGGTTCACTTGTTCTCGAGTTCGGGGTTGATCAGTTCCTTGATTTCCGGCGCCTCGATGTTTTCCATCGTGATGAGCGCCACCCGCGTGTCAATGCGTTTGGAAACCGTTTCACCCTTCACCGCGGCCACGGCAGTCTTGACCCCCTGGTACCCCATGTCGAAGGGGTCCTGCGCCACAATCCCCTTCACCGTGCCCCGGCGCAATCCCTCAACCAGACCCGGACTGGCGTCAAACCCGACAAAGTTGATCTTGCCCGCGAACCCCGAGTTCTCGAGCGCCTGCATCATGCCGAACGCGCTCGATTCGTTGGGACAGAAAAGCCCCTGAATCTCCTTGCCGTACTTGTTGAGCAGGTTCTGCGAGTTGTCCATGGCCGACTGCTTGGTCACCCCGGCGTACTGGTTGGTCGAGACCAGTTCGATCTCGGGGAATTTTTCCTTCATCTCGGCCAGGAAACCCGCCTCGCGGTCCTCCGTGCTGGCCGAACCGGGGCTGTAGCGCAACATGGCGGCTTTCCCTTTGCCCCCCATGGACTTGGCCAGGCACTGTGCCGCCATGCGCCCGCCCTGCTCGTTGTTCGTCGCCACAAAACTGCTCTGCTTCTCGCTCTGCAGACCCGAGTCAATGATCACTACCGGAATGCCCCGCCCCGCGGCGCTCTCGACCGGCTCCTTGAGCGCCACACTGTCGAGCGGCGCCAGCACGATTGCGCTCACCTTGCGCGCAATGAACGTCTGCACCAGGTCAATCTGCTGCTTGCGGTCGTCCTCGTTGGCCGGACCAATCCACTCGATCTTCACCCCCAGTTCCTGCTCGGCTTTCATGGCGCCGGCGTGAACCGTCTTCCAGAACGGGTGCGCCGTACCCTTGGGAATGACGGCGATGGTCTGGGCCTTGTCCCCCTGAGCGGCGTCTTTCTCCGTCCCCCCTTTCTCAGAACCCTTCTCGGCAGGTTTCCCACAGTTCCCCAATCCCACGGCCAACATGAGCATCAGCATCCAGCGCAACAGTTTCATGACACATCTCCTCGATTTTGTTTTGATTGTCTGGAAATGGCTTCCTTCCGGGCGTGTGCCACCGCCGGAAACGTTTCTTCAGATTAACTGCCCCCCATCGTCCACGCCGGGGGGAAAAACTCAAGACAATTCTTGGTTCCGGTCCGGTGAAGGCCTGCGGTCGCGTCCTTTTTTTCCGCCGATTCGTTATCGTTAACGAAACCGCGCGCCCCAACGTCTTCCCGCCTGTTCCTTGCCGCTCGTCGGCTGGCCAAAGTCCCGCCAACACCTGACCGTGTTGTCCGTGAGTTTCGCAAATCTCCCCACCGATTTTCAACCGGATTCCAACGGCGGGAACGGTTTTTTCTTCCGGACCGTTCCCGGGGGTCATCGGCATCTCCGGCCCTCCCGTTTGGGGATGAACTTCATCTGTGGGGCCGCGACGCGCGGCGATCCCACAAAAACGCCTTTCTGCTCCCGGTCAAGCGTGTTCGGCCGCCTCGGTTTCCCAAAGAAGCATTGCGTGCCGCCCGCCGGGTTGGTACGCTAAAACCTGGAGTGTCCGGATCGTGGACATGGCGCCAGATGCGTTCTCCGGCACTCGATTCGACGTTCAGCAAGGATGATGTATTGCTCATGGAATCCGAAGTTTCCCCCCTCCCGCCCCTGCGCGCGCTGGATCTGCCGGCGATGGCGACATTCCTCCAGCAGGAGGGGTACCCCGCCTTCCGCGCCCGGCAGGTCTTTCAGTGGGTTTTTGAAAAGGGCGCACTCGACTTCGACTGCATGACCAACCTGCCCAAAGAACTGCGGGCGTTTCTGGCCAGCCGATGTACCCTGGGCGGCCTGCGCCACGCCGACACGATCGGCGAGCCGCACGAGACTCAGAAACTGCTTTTCGAGACCGCCGACGGCGAATGGATCGAAAGCGTCCTGATGCGCGACGACGGAACCTACAACGACGAGGCCGACGAGGAACCCGAATCCGCGCCCAGAGGCAGTACCCCACCGAAGGAACGTCTGAGCCTCTGCGTGTCGAGTCAGGTCGGCTGCCCGCTCGGGTGCATCTTCTGCATGACGGGTCACGGCGGATTCCGCCGACACCTGACCGTGGACGAGATTCTCGACCAGGTCTTGACCGCCCGACGCCTGACGGACGAAACGGAACAACTGAGCAATCTGGTCTTCATGGGCATGGGCGAACCGATGCTGAACCTGCGCGCGGTGATCCCGGCCCTGCGCCTGCTCACCTCGCCCCAAGCCTTCAAGATCGCCACGCGCCGCATCACGGTCTCGACGGCGGGTCTCGTGCCGGGCATTGACGAACTGGCCCGGGCCGATGTCGGCGTCAACCTGGCCGTCTCGCTCAACGCCACCACCCAGAAAGTCCGCGACCGGATCATGCCCGGCGTCCGCAAGTGGCCGATCTCCGAACTGCTCGACGCCTGTCGCCGATTTCCGTTGGCCAAACGGCGCCGCATCACGTTTGAATACGTCCTGCTGCGCGGCCTCAACGACACGCCGGACGACCTGCGCCGCCTGACCGCGATGCTGCACGGCATCCCCTGCAAGATCAATCTGATCCTCTACAATGCCGACCCGGCCCTGGGGTGTACGCCCACGCCCGAGGCCGAAGCGGAGCGGTTCCGCCAGGCCCTCGTCGAAGCGCACCACACCGTGAGCCTGCGGCGCAGCAAGGGCCAGCGTTTCAAGGCCGCCTGCGGCCAGCTGGCCGCGCACGCACGCCGACAGGCGGACGACCGGAACGGATCGGAAACA